>JBDTAG010000077.1:0-5011 GCA_039924745.1 Rhodoferax sp. | reverse complement strand
CAGCGATTTGAACCGCTGGGTGTCGATGATGAGATCACCCATATTGGCGCGCCAGGCGTTTTCATTTTCTGGCACCGCCTTCTTGCCTGCGGCTTTGGATTGCACCTCGTGGTTGCCAGGAACTGGCACCACATAGGTGCCAGCTTCCATCAGCGTAGCGACCATGCCGCGCCAAAACCCGTACTGACGGTAAAACGCCATCAGGTCTGAACCCGCAACATCGGCTACCGAGTTGGAAACCGCTGGACCAGCCGTGCCATAGCCCATGACCATATCGCCATTGAAGAACAGCATCTGATTCTTCTGCGCCGCCACTTCACGCAGGATACGGCTCAAAGCCTTACTGTTTTGCAGCCAGATGCTGTCTTGCGGGGACAGCGGGCCGGTGCTCGGGTCAAAGTGCACGGGGTCTTGGCGCGAATCCCCCACTGTGGCAAAACGCAGCACCACCGGGTCGCTCTTGGTACTCCCCTGCTGAGCGGCATGGGCAGCAAGGTTTGCCAATGCCAAGCTCAACAACATCGCACGGACGAGGGCCATCACAATCGTTTTCATATTTTTCTTCAGTTGAAGTTGCGGTTAACGGTTCAGAAGTCTGCCTTCAGCGACACTTGAAAGCTGCGAGGTGTCTGGTAAACATACGTGTCGTAGGTCGTAGTCACACCAGTGCCAATGCCGGTGACCGCATTGCTATCCAACAAGTTGAATACATTGAGTTGCAGTTTGACTTTTTTGCCAAAGGCGCTGGCGCCATTGAAGGTGTAAGCCATAGCAAGGTCCAAGGTTCCGTAACTGGGCGTTTGGTAGTAGTCGTAGTAGGCCAAGCCGTTGATGGCAGCCTTGCCTGCGGTGTAATCCTTCTGGCGTATGGGTCCGGTTACTTTGTACAACAGCGAGCCAGACCACGCATCGTCGCTGTACAGCGCGCCCAGTGCAGCAGTGAACTCCGGCGCGTTGGCCAGTTGCAAGCCCGTGTCCGTAGACTTGGCATCGTTCAACGAACCATTCAGATAGGCTGATAAGCCGCCGCCCAGCACATAGGCCATCTGGCCTTCAACGCCTCGGTAAGTGGCGCCGCCAATATTGGTGAAATAGCTGTCCGTGCCCACCGATACCGACTGCAGTTTGTTGGTGAACTCGATGCGGTAGATGTCCGCGTCCCAGGTCATGCGATCCGATTTTCCGACGATGCCGAACTGGTAGTTGGTAGTCTTTTGCGGGTCGGTGCTGTTGAGGCTGGGGTTGGCCACATACAACGTGTTGAGGTCAGGAATCTGGAAGCCCTTGGCGTACTGGGCATACACCGCCATGTTGTCGTTGATCTTCTGGTTAGCCGTCAGATAGGGCAGTGTCGATGTGTAGGTCAATGCGCCCGAATCGTTCAACAAACGGGTGGTTTGTGCTACTGGCGATGTTTGCGAGCGGTTGATGTTGACATATTTGACACCCGGCGTGATCTGCAAGTCGGAAGTCACCATCCACTCGTATTCCACATAGGGCTGAACCGTGCGTATCGTGGATTGCTGATCAAACTTCACGCTATTGATAGGGCGGGTGCTACCCGGCAGTGTGCTGTTTGCGGGGACACTGGGGATTGCCTTCTCAATACCGCTGTACGCCATATTGAGCACGTTGATGTCGTATTGGTGGCGATCTGACTTGGAGGACTCGAGCCATACACCGGTGCGAATCTGACCCGCATCCAATTGTTTGGTTGCCTTGAACGTATCGCCCCACACGCGATATTTGTTTTGCTTGTCAATGCCAGGCATGACAGTCACCACACCGCCCACGCGCGTGCGAGGGTCCTTGTTGGTGGATGGCGTTGTACCCGTCCAAGTCGGGTCGCTCGTGGAAATGGTCTGGTTGTTGTACGCGTAGGTATACAGCGTGTTGTCCGTTTTCCAACCATTACCCATGTCGCTGCGCAGGCGCAGGTAGTCGAAGTCAGTGTCTTTGTTGGTGAAGTTGTAGCCCCAATAGTTCAGGCTACTGGGGTCGTTGTCCAACTGGAAGTTGCGGCCATACCGTGCAATTTGCGACTGGGTCGCGCCCTTGTTACTGTCGGGCTGCTGGTACTTGGTGTTATTGATAGAAGAGAAGAAGGTCAGCACTGAACTGTCTGCGACCTTGCGCTCGTATTTCAGCGTCAGGTTTTGCGCCCTGATGGGGCTGTAACTCAGGTAGCCATCGGACTGCAGGTTTTGGTAATTGAGCTGCAAGGTAGCCTCGCCTGCACCCTCCATGCGGCCACTCTCGTAGCCTGCGCCCAGCAGGCGCGTGTTCCAACTGCCCAATGTCGTAAAGAAGCTGGCAGACGCATCTTTGGACGCCTTCTTGGAGAACAAGTTGATAGATCCGCCAAACGTGGCGTAGCCCAGGTTGCTCGCGTTACCGGGGCCGCGCTCCACAGTGGCACCACCAATGATGGTGCCTGGAAAGAATGATGTGGAGTGGTGGGCAGGGTTGTTGGTGTCACCCCATGGAATACCATCAAACGTGATGTTGTACTGGTCGTCACTGAAGCCACGCATGGTCTCCTTGGTCTCACCCAAACCGGGGCCATTTGCAGCCTCACCTGACATGCTGGGTGCGATGTTGACGATGCGGCTGTACTCGGTGGTGGGAGCCACCGACAAGTCGATGAACTCGCGAGTGATGACCGATTGGGGTTGGGTCGCATCCAGGCTGGCCTGCGTGGGCGCAATCGCCGACGCAGTGCCCTTGGCTGAGGTTCCGTATGCCCCAGACTGTACGGTGATGCTTACCGGCGCAAATTGCACAGATGATGCGCCAGTGGCATAGGCAGCCTGTATGCCTGATGCCACGGTAGTAAGAGCTAAAACCAAACGAGGGCCATGCTGGCGAGCAAATTGGAGACGTGTGAACATGTTGGTCAATGGGTGGGTGGTTGCAAAGCCCACGACTATCGCCAGCCCATATGACAAGAGCAAGACACGTGCACACAGTTCGTATATGGTTGCGCATCTGCAACAGCGCACGCGCGTGCAGAATCAACACCACCAATCCTCATCTATTTCTGAAAAGGTGCATCTATGCAATACCGTCGTCTAGGCCGCAGTGGCCTCCAGGTCAGTACCCTGTCTCTTGGTTCATGGGTCACGTACCACAACCAGGTCGACGTTTCGGCAGCCAAAGAAATGCTGGCCGCCGCCTATGACGCAGGCGTCAACTTCTTTGACAACGCCGAGGTCTACGCGCTGGGCAAGAGCGAAACCGTCATGGGTGAAGCCATCAAGGCACTCAAATGGCCGCGGCTCAACTATGTGGTGTCCACCAAATTCTTTTGGGGCCTGTCGCGCGACGAGCAACCCATCAACCGCAAGGACACGCTGAACCGCAAGTATTTGATGCAAGCCATAGACGGCTCACTCAAACGCATGGACCTGGATTTCATTGACCTGGTGTATTGCCACCGCCCTGACCCGCACACACCGATCGAAGAGACGGTGTGGGCCATGAGCGACATGATCAACCAGGGCAAAGCGCTGTACTGGGGCACCAGCGAGTGGTCGGCTGGCGACATCCGCGCAGCTTGGGAGATTGCCGAGCGCCACCACCTGCACAAGCCCGTCATGGAGCAGCCGCAGTACAACATCTTGCACCGCAAGCGCGTGGAAGAAGAATATGCGCGCCTCTACGAAGACATCGGCTTGGGCCTCACCACGTGGAGCCCTCTGGCCAGTGGATTGCTGACCGGAAAATACCGCAACGGTGTACCGCAAGACAGCCGCGGTGCTGTCAAAGGTATGGACTTTTTGGTCAAGGGCCTGACCGACGCGCCCCGCAATGCAGCGGTGACCCAGCTCGAAGGCGTGGCATCTGAATTGGGCTGCACGCTGGGCCAACTGGCCATCGCCTGGGCGGCACACAATCCGCACGTCAGCACCGTCATCACAGGTGCATCGCGCATGTCGCAGTTGCATGAAAACCTGGGCGCGCTCGACGTCATGGCCAAACTCACACCCGAAGTGATGAAGAAAATAGACGCTGCAACTTTGACATTGGCGGAGTAACGACAGGGTCGACAAGATGTCAGCGCCCCGGCAGCCAAAACCTGTTGTCTACGAGGCGCTGACAACCAAGTCGCTGTTCTTTTCTTTGGAGGATGTGCAAAGCCACATGCACATCCTGCAACCCGATGACTTGGCGTTGGAATACACGCGGATCATGATGGGCTTCCTGCTGCACCAACCGCAGCCCGCACGCATCGTGATGATCGGACTGGGTGGTGGATCACTGGCCAAGTTTTGCTACCGCTACCTGCCAGACGCCGTGATCGAGGTCGTAGAAATAAACCCCTATGTGGTGGCGTTGCGCGATACTTTTTCCATTCCTCCGGACGACCACAGATACTGTGTGCACCTGGCCGATGGTGCGGAGTTTGTTCAAACCACGCTTCAAAAATTTGACGTCCTGTTGGCCGACGGCTTCGATGTAGGCGGACTTCCGGAAGCACTGAGCACGCAGCAGTATTACGACGACTGCTACCGGTTGCTGCAACCCGGTGGCATGCTGGTGGCCAATTTGCATGGGCCCAAATTAGAGGTAGATGCCGTCCTGGCGCGCATAAGCACCAGCTTCCACGGCACCGTGCTGACGGTGCCAGACCCGGAGGCCACCAACCGCATCGCGTTTGCAGTGAAAAGCGAACCGCAGGCGTTGATGACACTAGCTGGTGTACGGCGCCCTAATGGCTTCGATGCGCTGGCATGGCGCGGCCTAGTGCCCAGCATGGCCCGTGTATTTTTGGCGTCGCGGGAGCAGGCACGCAATGGCCTGCTCTTGGGTTAGCAATAGGCCTTCAGTCCCAGTCACCACCGCCGTCGGACCCGCCACCGCTGTCCCACGAGCCGCCGTCGTTGATGCCAAAGTCGGCTCCACCCATGTCCGGGTTGCTGTTGCCAAGCGGCTGGTAAGTGTCGTTGTTGTTGCCATGCGCGCCGTTATCCAACTGGCTTGCATCTGCATTGTTATGGTGGCCCATCAG
>JBDTAG010000076.1:0-4327 GCA_039924745.1 Rhodoferax sp. | reverse complement strand
CATCACCCGCAACTACGGCCAGCCGTCCAACGGCATCCATGCCATCCAGTTGGAGATGTGTTGGCACCTGTATATGCAAGAAAAAGCGCCGTACACCTATGACCCCGAGGTGGCCGCACGTATCCAGCCGGTATTGAAGAAAATGGTCGCTAGCTCTCTAGCTGCTTGCATGGGTTGCTATGAAAAGTGAAGTAAAACGATTCTTCGCACCACAGGCCTGGGTGCAAGGTGATTGGGCATATGACGTGCTTTTGGAGACTGCGACTGACGGCACCTGGAGCACGGTGCAGCCCAACGCCACCGCACAACAGCAAGCGGGTGCCACGCGGCTGCCAGGCCCGGTGCTGCCCGGCGTGGTCAACGCCCACAGCCATGCCTTCCAGCGCGCCATTGCCGGCCTGACTGAGCGGCGCAGCAGTGGCGCAGGGGCGGCAGATGATTTCTGGAGTTGGCGCGACCGCATGTACTCGGCCGCCAACCGCATCACGCCCGAACAGCTGGAGTCCATCGCCAGCCAGCTCTATGCAGAACTGCTGGCCGGTGGCTACACGCAAGTCTGTGAATTCCATTACCTGCACAACGCTTTGGACGGCGCGCCGTACGCCGATCCGGCAGAAATGTCGCTGGCCCTTGTGCGCGCCGCGCAACGCACCGGCATGGGCCTGACGCTGCTGCCGACGCTCTACATGCGCTCTGGCTTCACCGCCAGCGGTTTGCGCGAAGACCAGCGCCGCTTTGCATCTACGCCCGAAAGCATTGCACGCGTGGTCGAAGCTGTGCAAACCCAGACCAAGGGCGATACGCGTATCAATGTGGGTGTGGCCATCCATTCGCTGCGCGCGGTGAGTCCCGCAGCGCTGATTGAGCTGGCGGCGTATGCCAAAAAAGCCGATCTGCCGGTGCACATCCACATAGCCGAGCAAACGCAGGAGGTGGACGACTGCTTGGCGCACACCGGCCAACGCCCCATTGAATGGTTGCTGAACCATGTGGAGGTGGACGCGCGTTGGAACCTGGTCCACGCCACCCACACCACGGCCAGTGAGCTGGCGGGCATCCAATCGCGCGGTGGGTTCATCGTCATCTGCCCGGCGACGGAAGCCAACTTGGGCGACGGCGTGTTTGATCTTCCGGGTTATGCCGCAGTGCAAGGCAAATGGTCGATAGGGTCCGACAGCCACGTCACCCGCCGCTGGAGCGAAGAACTGCGGCTACTGGAATATTCACAACGTCTGACGCAGCGCAAGCGCAATGTGGCGGCGCAAACCCTGGGCCACACCAGCAGCGCAGCCGCATTATTGGAAGCTGCGGTGGGTGGTGGGCACAACGCAACCGGCTTGGCGCTGGGCGGCATCGCTGTGGGGCAGCGTGCCGACTTTGCCGTGCTGGATGCGCAATCACCATCGCTGCTGGGTGTGCCTGCCGACCATCTGCTGGATGCGCTGGTGTTCTCCAGCCCCGATGCGCGGTTTGACAGCGTGTACGTGGCCGGGCAGCCCGCGCAGATCGCCAACGATGCGGGTTTCGTATCGGCCATGCGTACACTCTGGGGATGACCACGGAGCAACCCCACAACCCCCTGCACGGCAAGACGCTGGAAGCCATCGTTACCGAGCTGTCCGACCATTACGGTTGGGAAGACCTGGGGCAGCGCATACCAGTGCGCTGTTTCACGTTCGAGCCCAGCGTCAATTCCAGCCTGAAGTTTTTGCGCAAGACCCCTTGGGCACGCGAGAAGGTCGAAGGGCTTTACCTTTTCATGCTGCGCGAAGCGCGCCGACAGGGCCGTTGATATGGAACACAGCATGAACGACCAACGCCTGACCGATCTGGAGATCAAGGCCAGTTTTGCTGAAGATTTGTTGGATGAACTGAACCAGATCATCGTGCGCCAGCAGCAAGAGATTGATTTGCTGATGCGCGAGGTGCGCCAGCTGCGACTGCAAATGCCCGAGGGTGCAAACCCCGCAACCGGCCGGGCCAGCGAGGAATTGCCCCCGCACTATTGATAAACCCCCGCATAGCTTGCGCTATGCGGGGGTTTTGTTTGAACGCTTGACGCGTTTACTGGGCTGGCGTGGCGGCAGTGCTAGCCTTTTTAGCGGCACGGTGCGCAGCACGTGCAGCCGCACGGTCTTTGTGCGCCTGTGCCTTGTCGGCCTTCAACTGCGCCTTGTCGGCCTTGATGGTGTCGGCTGGCGCCTTGGCTGTCATGTCGGTGGTCAGCTTTTCCTTGTCGGCCTTAACGGCAGCTTTGTCAGCCATCACGGCGGGTGACTTGGCAGCAGGTGCTGCAGCCGATGCAGTGGCTGCAGGAGCCATCGCAGCGGGGGCAGGTGCTTGGGCAAAAGCGCCTACAGAAAACAGGCTGGCGATCAGTGCGGTAGAAGCGGTCAGGGCTTTGAAGTTCATGGTGTGTCTTTCGGACGTTGGTTGATACCTAGCTTCAACGATACCGCTGGGCCCACAGTTGACCAGGTCACACGCCGGCGACTGTAAAAGTCTGTAAAGCGTCGGAGCTTACAGGCGGGCGATGCTGCCACCGGCGTTCTTAACCGGGTCTCCCACGTGAAAGCCAGGATCTTGGGCGAAGTTGAAGCTTGCTTTGCTTTCATTGGCGTACACCACGGTGACGATCCATACCTTATGGGTCTTGACCTTTTCTTCGATGACTTTGCCAGCGTAAGCGCCACCTGCGGCACCGGCCAGTGTGGCCAAGTCTTTGCCAACGCCGCCGCCGACTTGGTGGCCCAATACTGCACCCAGTGCGCCACCTGCGATCACGCCCACGGCGCTGGCCTCTCCCGCCTTCTCAGTGACAGCAATCGACAGCACGCGACCGCATTTTTCGCAGGGCAGTGCTGCCAACTTTGCAGGTGCTGGCGTTGGGGCAGCCGCTGCCTTGGCCGCCGCGATGGCCTGGTCGTATTCGGCCTTTGCATCGCGCCGGCACTGCAATCGGGCTTTTGACGAGGTCTCGTCATTACATAGTTTCTTGTCGGAGTTGTAACGCGTCTGCGCAGCCTTGCTATCTGCCTTGAACTGGGTGCTGACCGCAGTGGCGGCCCAAATATTGCCAGTTTGCATGGCCAGGGCTAATGTCAATGCCAAATATAGTGTTCGTTTATGCATAATTTTCTTAGATTTCCTTGATGGTGCGCACTATAGGCGAGCCAGCTTTGATTGTCATTGCACTACGGGGCCAGCGGCGTAAGATGTGTGGGGATATTGCGCAAATATACGGACGTACAGACGGTGTTACAGACGGGCTTACAGGCGGTTGAGTCGTTAAAAACAAGAGGTGAGGTTATCCATGGCAGGTTTGGTAACGCGTGCAATTGCATTGGCTGGAATACGTTTGGCAAAGACCGCCGAAAGGGCCGGCCTGTGGCCCCTGCTGGCGCTAGTGCTGGTGTGCTCGGTTCCGCACAGGGCTTGGGCAGCAGACCCGCCAATGGTGCGCATTGGCGTCACCAAAATTGTTTCCCATGCGGCGCTGGATGCTGATGAAAGAGGTTTCGAAGCCGCGCTGACCAGTTCCGGTTTCAAAGAGGGCATCAACATCAGCTATGACCGCCAGAATGCTGAGGGTGATACGGCAAAGGCCACGGCCATAGCCCGCAAATTTGAGGGCGATAAGGTCGATCTGGTGCACAGCATTGCCACGCCCACCAGCCAGGCGGTGGTCAAAGTGATTGACAGAATACCGGTCGTCTTTTCCTCCATCAGCGACCCTGTGGATGCTGGTGTGGTACCCAAAGACAGTGCGCCCGGCAAGAAAACCGGCACCAACGTAACCGGCGTCAGCGATATGTGGCCAGTGCAGCTGCAAATGGAAACCTACGCGAAGTTTGTGCCCAAGGTGAAAAAATGGGGAACCATCTACAACCCAGCCGAAGCCAACTCAGTGACCCACATCAAGGCCATGCGTGCGGCCGCCAAGTCTTTGGGGCTGGAGTTACTGGAAGTCCATGTGGCCAATAGCGCCGACGTCGAACAGGCCGCCAATTCTCTGGTTGGTAAGGTGCAGGCGATCACCATCACGTCTGACAACACCACAGTTGCCAAGCTGGATGCCATCGCGCACGTTTGCGACAAAAACAAGATCGCATTGTTTGCTGGCGATGTGGACAGCGTAACGCGCGGTGCGGTAGCCGCTTATGGCATGGACTATTTTTTGGTGGGCTATGCGGCCGGAAAGAAGGCCGCACTGGTACTCAAAGGGGTCAAGCCGGGCGATATTCCCTGGGGACCGGTGGAGAAGTTCAGCCTGGTCATCAACCTCAAGGCAGCCCGCGCACAAGGCGTCAGCGTGCCGCCAGACTTT
>JBDTAG010000075.1:0-6437 GCA_039924745.1 Rhodoferax sp. | reverse complement strand
CTTGGCACGGGATGTGGCCTCAGTCCGACTGATTTGTTGCGACGCACAGGCCTATGACAGTGGTTGGGTTGAACCCGAACGGCTATTGGATCGCTTCAGCCTGCGGGGTCGAGGGGGCACAATTTTGCAGCCCGGTTTGGATCAGTTGAAAGAGCTGGCCGACAAAGGAGAGTTTCCTCGACTCGGCCCTTTGCTCATCATCACGGACGGCTATTGCGAAGACCAACTCACTACTTCAATGGACCATGCCTATTTGTTACCCGAGCTTCGGAGACTACCGTTTCGACCAAAGGGAGATGTATTTGCTGTGAGGTGACAGACTTCATCTTGCAGACTGCGGGTGCTCTCTGTCTTTCGATCTATACCCGCACTGGGCCATTTGCGGGCGTCCGCCAACGACAGCTAAGTGGTGGCCGATTTGATCGTGCCGGCCTGAGGTGATCGGCTCCAACTGCCAGATGGCAGTCATACAGTGCTGCTTGTGCCAGCAATCCAAGGCATAGAGAGTGCTCGCTGGCGTAGATGTTAGATTGCGACGACGTCAGTTGCACGTAGCCTCAATCTCCAGAGGCCACGGCGGCGAGGGATACATTTGCTCCCAGTTATTTGGGCCACCCCGTGACTTCTTAAGATACCGCCGTGCCGCACACATATCCGGTGGCACACAATAACCATTGCGGAGCAGCATGCTGTAGGTGAATTGTGCGGCCTTGTCATTACCATTGGCCAGTGACTGAAGTTTTTCCACTAAGTCCTTGCCGCTGGCACTTGGGTTCGTCTCGTAATAGGCCGTCATTTCTTTACTATGAAAGGTGGGAAGGATGGCGATGAAAGCGAGGCAATCCTCCTCAGTAGGAATTCCCCCGATGGGTCCAGTCTCCTGCGCCATGGCTACTACGGAAGCAGCGAGTATTGGTGTGAGGATCCAGAGTTTCAATTGCCACTTAATTTTCCATGCTATCCAGCGTGGCGCTGAGCCGCCTGTCCGATTTGACTCAAAGGTCACTTCGAACGCAGGTTTGACTGCAAGAGCAACCAATACTTGGCGGTTTAGTTTCATGGCCTTGTGCTTTCTGTATCAGTGATTCTTCAATTTGGATTTGGACCTCACCTTATCTCTGAGTAGATTGATATGACTGTGCCTTGGCTAACTTAGGGGCTTAATTCCGATTTGACGACTACGCAGCTTCCCGTAAAGTGTGCTGTGACGAACAGACGGCAATAGCTGGATCGGGCACCGTTGTGAGATGCACACCCGAATGCCCGATCAACTCATCAGCTCGTCTCAAATCACTTCCCGGCGACAGTGGCTTCTGGCGGCTGCCTGCGCCACGCCATCGTTGTTTGCTTGTTCTTCGGGTGACACTGAACAGAGCACCGCTCGCTTAATGCGAAGTTCGGCAGCTTCGTTGTCTGGAACGGCTGCATCCCAAATGCACGACTTGGTGCGCCAGGCTGTTCTCGCCCCTTCGAGCCACAACACACAGTGCTGGCGCTTCCAGATCGCCGAAAAATCGATCGCCATTGCGCCAGATCTCACGCGCCGCTGCCCGGTCGTCGACCCCGATGACCACCATCTTTTCGTCTCGCTCGGTTGCGCGGCAGAGAACTTGGTCCATGCCGCGCTGGCCGCTGGGCTCCATGCCGATCCGCGCTTCGATCCCGGCGGCGATGGAATGATTGCGGTGGGTCTGGCGGCGACACAGGCGCGGGGCACGCCCCTTTTTCATGCGATTGCCCAGCGGCAATGCACCCGCGGCGATTACGATGGCCAGCCCATTGCACCCGCCGATTTGCGCCAACTGGAGCAGGCGGGTACGGGCGATGGCGTCAGCGTGCGGCTGCTGATCGCTCGCCCATCCATCGAGAGCGTGCTGGAATACATTGTTGCGGCCAATACGGTGCAGATGAACAACCCCGCCTTTGTTTCCGAGCTCAAGGCATGGATCCGTTTCAGTGCCAGCGAAGCATTGCGCACGGGCGATGGACTGTTCGCCGGCGCCTCCGGCAACCCCGTGATGCCGCAGTGGCTGGGCAGCCGGTTGATGGATATGTTCTTCACACCCAAATCCGAAAACGAAAAATACGCGCGCCAGATTCGCAATTCAGCCGGCATCGCAGTGTTTGTCTCCGAGCGCAATGACAAGGCTCACTGGGTCGAGGCCGGGCGGTGTTACGAGCGTTTTGCGCTACAGGCTACCGCGCTGGGTATCCGCAATGCGTTCCTGAACCAGCCGGTCGAGGTGCATTCTGTCCGGCCGCAATTTGCTGCCTGGTTGGGTCTCGCAGGCCAGCAACGGCCTGATCTGGTGGTGCGCTTCGGGCGTGGCCCCGCCATGCCGTGGTCGATGCGGCGGCCAGTGCAGGCGGTTCTGGTCTGAAGGCATAGCTTGCCAAACTAGGGAGAAATGCCATGAACTGGATCGTGTGGGTGGTGTTGGCAACTGGCCTCTTGGTGGCAGGCGGCGTGGGACTGGCCGCTTTCGGCAACTCGCGCTGGGCAAGCGCAACTCAGGTTCAGGTTACGCTGCTCGACGCCGCCCGAGTGCCGGTGTCTGCGGGCCAAGACAATGTGTACGACGCTCGCGAACTCGAAGGGCTGCCTGCCCCGGTGCAGCGTTACTTCCGAGCGGTGCTGAAGGACGGCCAGCCGTTGATCGCCGCTGCAACGTTCGAACTCGCCGGCACGATCAACATGTCTGAAACAGGCGAGAACTGGAAGCCTTTCACCTCCTGGCAGCGGGCTGTCATCCACCGCCCGGGATTTCTCTGGAACGGGCGGGTGGCCATGTTCCCGGGTGTGGCCGCGAACGTCCACGACAGCTATATCGCAGGTGTTGGCACGCTGCACGCGGCTGTGCTGGGCCTGTTCACGGTGGCGCAGGTACAGGGCGGGCATGAGGCCGCGCGTGGCGAACTCATGCGTTACTTCGCCGAAATGGTGTGGTACCCGACCGCGCTGCTGCCCAGCCAGGGCGTGCGCTGGGAGGCGGTGGACGACCGTTCGGCCAACGCCACGCTGGTGGACGGCCCGGTCACTCTGACCATGCTCTTCCGGTTCGATGAGGCCGGGCTGATCACGTCCGTGCATGCGGAGGCACGCGGCGCAACCAAGGGCAAGGACGGCGCGATGGTCATGCTGCCCTGGGAGTGCAGCCTCTCCGGCTACCAGCTGCGTGAAGGAATGAGGGTACCGACCCGTGGCGAAGTAGCCTGGATGCGGCCCGAAGGACGCAAGTCGTACTTCATGGGAAACCTGACGTCGCTGGCCTATGGGTTCGTGCCATGACCTGGCTGTACGCGGTTCAGTTCGCGGTGCCGTTGATCCTGATCGGCTGGCTGGTGTGGGCGCCCGCGCGCAGTGGTCTGGGTTTTGTGGTGCAGTTGTTCGGCAGCATCGCGGCGCTGGCCGTGATGGCCTTTCAGGGTATCTGGCTGCTGCCGCCCTGGTGGGCGACTTACGTGTTTGCGGTCGCGCTTGGGGTGGCGGTGTGGCGCGGGTGGCGCCGCATCAGACCCTTTTCGTCCATCGCGCCAGCCACTTGGGGCGCATGGATCGTGATGGTTCTCTTCATTGCGCTGGGTGCCACGTCGACCTACGGCACCGTCATCGCATGGCAAAGCGCAACAACTCGGTGGCAGGCAACGTGAATCTAGCTTTTCCGTTAGAGCCGGGTCGCTATCTCGTCGTCAATGGTGGCAGCAACAGCAGCACCAACGCGCATCTCGAAACACAGAATGCAGAAATTCCCCGCCACCGCGAGTTTCGCGGGCAATCCTATGGCGTCGACCTTGTGGCGCTGGACGGATTGGGCCTGCGCGCTCGAGGTGTGCAGCCCGCCGACCCGCGTGCCTATGTCATCTACGGCGCACATGTGTTGGCGCCTTGCGCGGGCGAGGTGGTGATTGCTGTGGATGGGTTGCCCGACCAGCAGGTGCCCGAGGTGGACCGCGATCACTTGGCCGGCAACCATGTGCTGCTGCGCTGCTTGGATGCGGATGTGATGCTCGGCCACCTGCAGCCGGGCAGTGTGCAGGTGCGCGACGGATCCAAGGTCGCCATGGGTGACTGGCTCGGCTTGGTCGGCAACTCGGGCAACACCGGCGAGCCCCATTTGCACATCCATGCGCAGCGCCCTGGCTCGGCCGAGGCGCCGCTGGGTGGCGAGCCTCGACCCGTCACGTTCAGCGGACGTTTCCCGGTGCGCGGTGACCGCATCGAGTCGCCATGAGGATCCAAGGGCGGCGGATTTTCTTTGGCGCTTTGGTACTGGCCTTGATCGGCGCCACGCTGCTCGTGAAGTCGCGGTTCGACGACGACATGCAGCGCGCACGTGCCCACGCGGCAGAAGGCAGCGTCTTGCTGGCTACACGTTGCGGCCCCATCGAGTACCAGGAGGCCGGCAGTGGTGTGCCGCTGCTGGCCACTCACGGCAGCGGCGGCGGGCACGATCAGGGCATGGCTTTCGCGGCGGGGTTGGTTCCCAGCGGCGTCCGCGTCATCGCCATGTCCCGCTTCGGCTACCTACGCACGCCTATGCCGAACGATGCGTCGGCAGCGGCGCAAGCTGACGCCCATGTTTGTCTGCTTGATGCCTTGGGCATCCCCAAGGCTGCAGTAATGGGCGGCTCGGCTGGTGCGCCATCGGCGCTGCAAATGGCCATCCGTCACCCGGACCGCGTTAGCGCGCTGGTGATGCTGGTGCCGCTGACCTACAAACCCCCGACACAGGCAGACTCCGCACCGGCGATGCCACTCTGGATCGAGGCCACGATGATGCGGCTTATTGCATCGGACTTCCTTTTCTGGGCGGCGATGCATTTGGCACGGGACCAGGTGATCAAGGTGGTGCTCGCCACACCGCCCGAACTGCTGCTGCAGGCCAGCCCGTCAGAGCAAGCGCGGATAGACGCAATGCTCGCCAACATCCTACCGGTGTCGCTGCGCGCCGAAGGTTTGCGCAGTGACACGCAGGTGGGCAAGCATTTGTCACCATCCCCCTTGGAGTTGGTCCGTGTGCCAACGCTGATCATCAGCGCGCGCGACGACCGATACGGCACCTATGCCAGCGCACAGTACACCGCGAGTCATATTAACGGCGCCAAGTTCATCGGATTCGAGCAAGGTGGACACACCTGGGTCGGACACGACGAAGAGGTGCGCGCAGCCATCGTTGAACTGCTCATTCCATCGACGCGGCCATGAACCAGCAGTTGCCTTCAACGCCCGCCACGGTCGTTAGCTCAGAGCCTGCCCAGCACGACGATGAAGCCCGCTCCGTAGCGTCCCTTCTGGCGTTTTCTGCCCTGGCGTTTGCCTGGTCCTGGACATGCTGGTTGCTCGCACCCTTGTTCAAGGCGGACGCACCCACTGCAGGCACCGTGATGTCGTTGGCGGGCGGCTTTGGGCCGAGCCTTGCCGCGCCGGTCGTGGTTGCCTACAACAGCGCCATCGCCTCGTCGGTACTGTTCGCGTGGTTTTTCAACCGCAGTCGGGGCAGCATCGCGCCGGTGCTGGTGTTGCACACGGCAGTGAACGCCTGGTCCTTGATCATCCCGGTGATGGTGCTGCCGGACGGCAGCAATCTGCGACCGTTTCAGATCGTCGTCGGAATTCTCGTGCTGACGGCTGTCGCGCTTTTGGTTCATGGCGAGCGATCAAACAGCAAGTTGCTGAGGCCCGACTAAGTCCTCGAAGCACACCAAAGGGACCCATCGCATGTTGCCTTTTTCGCTTGATCAATTCCTAGCCGTCTTCGTGACTTACAACGAGGCGGTGTGGCCAGCGCAAGTACTGGCGTATTTGCTGGGGCTTTTGATGGTGGTCTTCACCATTTGGCCCTCGAACCAGCGCAGTCGCGTGGTTGCGACGGGGCTGGCTGTGATGTGGCTGTGGACCGGCGTTGCATACCACGGCATGCACTTCTCAACCATCAGCGCCGGGGCATGGGGCTTTGCAGCGCTGTTCGTGATCCAGAGCCTGTTGTTTGTCGAAGCTGGTGTTCTTCGGGGTCGCCTTGTCTTCGGCCCGGCCAAGGGCTGGACCGGCTGGCTGGGCTGGGCGCTGGTGGCCTACGCCAGCATCGGCTATCCGCTGCTGGGACAGCTACTCGCGCATGGCTACCCGGCTATACCGATGTTTGGCATCACGCCATGCCCCGTCACGATCTTCACGTTCGGGCTGTTCCTGTTGACTACCGAGCCGTTACCACGACCACTGCTGGTGATCCCGGTCATCTGGTCGCTGATCGGCGGCCAAGCGGCCTTTCGGTTGGGGATCACGCAGGACTGGCTGTTGTTCTTCAGCGGACTCACTGTGATCGTGATGCTCAGTCGAGACCATAAACGCCAACAACCAATCTCCAAAAGCTAATCTTCAATAGCCAAGAAAACTCACCATGACCAAGAAGCCCATCCTGATTGCCTACGCAACCCGT
>JBDTAG010000074.1:0-9645 GCA_039924745.1 Rhodoferax sp. | reverse complement strand
GACCATGCAGCTCAAAGGGCGCGTCAGAGCCACACTCACGCCCAAACCGAACTAAGCCCTACAAGGAAACCGCCTGTGTCTAAACTGATTTTTGTTACTGGCGCTTCCAGCGGTATTGGCCAAGCATTGGCCTGGCGTTATTACCAGGCGGGGTATGCACTGGCGCTGGTTGCTCGGCGGACTGAAGAGATGCAGGCTTGGGCTGACAAGCAAGGCCTGGACCCAGCGCGTTACCAAATCTACAGTGCTGATGTGGCAGTGGTGGACAGCATTGTTTCCGCCACCGAGCGGTGTCTACAGCGCCAGGGCGTGCCGGATGTCGTCATAGCGAATGCCGGTGTCAGCATCGGCATGGACAGCGCAGTGCGCGGTGATTTGGACGTGCTGGCACGTACCTTTGCTATCAACAACATTGGCCTGGCAGCCACCTTTCACGCATTTATCGACCCGATGACGCGCCGCGGCACCGGTGCGCTGGTGGGTATCGGCAGCGTGGCGGGTATTCGGGGGCTTCCTGGTCACGGTGCCTACTGTGCCAGCAAGGCTGGCGTCATTGGCTATTGTGAAAGCCTGCGCGGTGAACTGCGCGATAGCGGTATCAAGGTTGTGACGATTTGCCCAGGCTACATCGATACACCGCTGACACAGCACAACCGCTATTCCATGCCATTCTTAATGCCTGCCGACGTTTTTGCCGACAAGGCATTCGATACCATCGCCGCGGGTTCCAGTTATCGTGTGATTCCCTGGCAGATGGGTGTGGTGGCCAAGCTTTTGCGCCTGTTGCCCAATGGGGTGTATGACAAAGTGTTGTCGGGCAGGGCTCGCAAGAAACGTGTTACCGAAAGCTGATGCGTGCTTTGGTGTGAGTAGGCAATAAAAAAGGACCCGAAGGTCCTTTTTTTGATTTGGAGAGATTCTCCGGTAGCTGCTTAGTAGCTGCTACGGCCACCGCCGTAACCGCCGCCGCCGCCGCTACGGCCACCGCCGCCGCCAGCGCCGCCGCCGTAACCACCACCGCCGCCGCCACCACCGTAGCCGCCGCCACCGCTACGGCCACCGCCGCCGCTAGCACCGCCACCAAAGCCGCCGCCGCCAGTGCGGGGAGGACGTGCTTCCATTGGACGTGCTTCGTTGACGACCAAACCGCGGCCACCGAATTGTTGACCGTTCATGCCGCCGATAGCAGCTTGCGCTTCAGCATCGCTACCCATTTCCACAAAGCCGAAGCCTTTGGAGCGGCCAGTGTCACGTTCCATCATGACTTTGGCGCTGGAAACGGAACCGTAGGCTGCAAACGCTTGTTGCAAGTCTTCATCACGGAAAGAATAGGGCAGGTTGCCCACGTAAAGTTTGTTGCCCATGTAAGGACTCCTCAAAATAACTCAAAACGCGATGGTGTCCAAACCCGCAATCATCAAACCAATGAAGACTTAAAGCAGACGCGAAACTGGTAAATCACCGCAAACCCGTACACCGAATTTTCGGCAATACTGCACCATTATGCGGGTATTTTTGCAATTTGGCGAATTTTATTTGGAATCGTCCGACCCGTTGTAGTTGCGCCATTGGCGTAAACCGTTGCGCATGGTCAGCATCTGTCGTTCGAACCGTGGGCAGGCGCCACAGATCGCCATGTGCACGCGCAGCGCTAGGCGATCTGCCAGATTGAGGTCGCGGTCTTCCCGTGCCACGACCATGGCAGTGACTTGTTTGCAGGTTCTTTTCAGGGGATAGCTCGTCATTGCGCGCCGACTTTCATAAACCAATTGAGCTCCAGGCACTCTCGCAACCGTAAACGCGCCCGGTGTAATTGCACATAGAGGTTGGTCGGCGTGAGCTGCAATTCCTTACAGATTTCCTCACTGGAGAGTTCCAGCCACTCCCGCATCAAGAACAGGCGACCTTGGGAGGCAGGCAGCTTGTCGGCGCAGGCCTCCAGGATCACAAAGAATTGCTGGCTACTGGTCTGCTGCTCGGGGTTGCCCCAATCTGCTGGTTGCTCGGAAAAATGACCATCTGTCTTGAAAGCAATGGCGTCCAGCGGGTCGGCGTTGCTGTCCTCGTCACTGTTGTCCAAACTACAAACTTCCCGGTGGTGGTGTCGCAAGGCATCGACGACCTTGTGCTTCAAGATGCCCACCAACCAGGTCTTGAGCTGTGAACGGTTGCCGAAAGACTGGGGTTTGGCCAAGGCCGCCAGTACGGTTTCTGATACCGCGTCTTCGGCCCAGGCCTCGTTGCGCAGCTGCAAGCGCGCAAACTTCAGCAGGTAGTCTTGCAGGACCACGATCTGTTCTTCAAAACTGGTCATAAGCTGATTTTTTTCCGCAATCCTGTAAGAATGGACCTGTGTACCAGACTAATCCGTAACCAGCGACTTGGTGCAGTAGCAGCAAGCGCCCAGTGGTTGAACTTTAACCTGTCCTCTCTAGGAGTTTCCAAATGACCCAACGTGCCATGATCGCTGCGACTGCAGCAGCTCTAATGACTTTGTCCCTGGCTAGCGTGCCAGCTGCCGCGCAAGACAAAGAGAAATGCTTTGGTATTTCCAAAGCGGGCCAAAACGATTGCGCCAGTGTCGCGGGTACCCACTCGTGCGCCGGTCAGTCCAAGGTCGACATGGACAAGATGGAGTGGAAGTACGTCGCCAAAGGCACTTGCAAAGGCATGAAGGGCATGTCGCTAGAAGAAGCTAAAGCAGCCAAGAAGTAAGCACCTCGCAAGCCGCCATGCCCCACCTATCGGACTCTAACCTGCGCGCCGCTGCAGGGTCCGTGGGCATAGGGTGGCGGCATCCGCATTACGCGGAACTTTTGGAACGCCAGCCTGCGCTGGCCTTTCTGGAGGTTCATTCCGAGAACTTCTTTGCACCCGGTGGCGCGGCTTTGGCCGTGCTGGAGGCAGGGCGGTCCCATTACCCTATCAGTTTGCATGGCGTCGGGCTTTCTCTGGGCTCTGCCGTGGGGCTGGATGCTTGGCACCTGGACCAACTGGCCCGTTTGGTGCAGCGCATAGACCCGGTGCGGGTCAGCGACCATGCTTCGTTTGCACGCGGTATTTATCAAGGCCATGCCGTACACGCTGCCGACCTGCTGCCCATACCCTTCACCATCGAAGCGCTCGATGTGCTGTGCTCCAACGTCCAACAGGTGCAAGACCGCTTGCAGCGCGTGTTCATGGTCGAGAACTTGTCGGCCTATCTGCGCTGGAATGTGCCCGACACCGAGCGCGTGTGGATGGAGACCGAATTTCTGACCGCTTTGGCCAATCGTACTGGTTGCCAGTTGCTGGTGGACGTAAACAATATTTATGTCAATGCGCTGAACGCCAACCTGCGCTTTGGCGAACAGATCGACCCGTTGCAAAGCTGCCGCGATTGGCTCGATGCCATCCCTCCCGATGCGGTCGGTGAACTGCATCTGGCCGGACATTGCCATGTCAGCGATGAACATGGCGATATCGTTGTTGACGACCATGGCAGCCGTGTATGTGATGCTGTGTGGGACTTGTACCGCCATGCCATCAGCCGGTTTGGTACTGTGCCCACACTGATTGAATGGGACACCAACGTGCCGACACTGGATGTGTTGTTGGATGAGACCGAGCGCGCCTGTAGGCAGTGTGTTGTGGCGCAAACTTCGGGAGCCCTTGCATGAGCACGTTGGCCCGGCAACAACAACTTCTATTGGACGCACTGCTGACGTGGCCCGCAGGAGACGCTATTAAAAATATAGCTGACAATGCAAAGGACACGAGGGCTAGAGGCCTAAAAGTCTATCAAGCCAATGGCCACGCATTGGCCCACAGTGCTTTGCTGGCGGCTTACCCGGTGGTAGCGCAAATGCTGGGTGACGAGAGCTTTGCCAACTTGGTCCGGGCGTTGTGGTATGCACAACCACCGACGCGTGGTGACATCGCTCAATGGGGTGGGGATCTGGCGGGCTTTGTGCAGACCAGCGCGCAGTTACAAGACGAGCCTTACCTGCCTGACGTGGCTCGGGTTGAATGGGCCTTGCACCAAGCCGCCGGTGCGCTGGATGCCGAGCCTGATCTCACGACCCTGGCCTTATTAACCACGGCGGAGCCGGAGGACGTGCAATTGCACCTCGCTCCAGGGTGTGCCGTGTTGCGCAGCGCATGGCCTGTAGTCAGCATTGTGGGTGCGCACCTGGATGGCAGCCCGAGCCTGCAAGAAGCTGGCGCCCAATTGCGCCGTGGAGAGGCGCAGGACGCAGTAGTCTGGCGCGCTGGTTTGCGGCCACGCATGCGCATGGCTTTGACAGGCGAGGTGCATGCCGTGCGCCTACTGTTAGAGGGCGGGTCTTTGGCCCAAGCACTAAACGTGGCGCCTGACCTCGACTTTGGCCAATGGTTGCCACTGGCAGTGCAAACGGGGCTGGTGTTGGCGGTTCGCCACCACCAACCGCTTGGGTCAAAACCCGGGCGGCCTTTGGCTTGAAACCCCAGCGGCACGTTCCAGCGCCATACCAACCCGCGCAATCGTGCCTTCGTCAAACAATTTGCCGATCAAGGTCACGCCGTGTGGCACCTTGCGCGGCGGTGCGAATTTTGGCACCGGGTGTGCATCGTCGGGGGCCCAGTCGCTACGCGCCTCACTCACTTCTACCGTTCCCGTGCGTACGGTGAGCGATGGATGGCCGGTTTGGTTGGAGATGGTCAGCATCTCGTCGCGCAGCGATGGCACCAGCAGCAAATCGACCTCAGAGAAAATGCGCGCCATCTCCTGCGCCACGCGGCGGCGCATGCGCTCGGCCTGCACCAAATCAACGGCCGACAAGAAGCGTGCTTCGCGAAACAGGTTGGGCCACGCGTCGGGCACTTGCATCTTCAATTCACCGGCCCGACCGCTTAAGGTCAATTCTTCAAAAGATGCTGCTGCCTCGGCGAACAGAATCGTATTCAACGATTCATAGGGCCAGTCTGGCAGCGTGATCGGCATGGGGAACAGGCCCTGCGCCCGAAGCGTCTCCAGCGCGGCCCGGTCCACGTCCGTCGCAACCCCTTCGTTCATCCATGCTGGGACATAACCGACTCTCAAGCCTTTGACCGATTCCCCGGCATGGAAATCGAGTGTGCTCGGCACGCTGCCAACGTCGCTGGCATCGTGGCCACTGATGGCGTGCAACACCAGCATGGCGTCTTCCACCGTGCGCGTCATGGGTCCTAACTTGTCGAGCGACCAGCACAGCGTCATCGCACCCGTGCGCGGCACGCGGCCAAACGTGGGGCGCAAGCCGGTGACGCCGCAGCGCATGCTGGGGCTGATGATGCTGCCCCCCGTTTCGCTGCCGATCGAGAACCCGACCAGGGCTGCGGCAGTGGCTGCGCCCGGCCCGGCGCTGGAACCGGAGGCACCTTCTTCCAACAGCCACGGGTTCATGGTCTGGCCACCAAACCAGATGTCGTTCAAGGCCAATGCGCCCAAACTCAGCTTGGCGATCAGCACCGCACCTGCAGTAGTAAGGCGCTCGACGACCGCTGAATCGACCTTGGGCACGCGGTCGCGAAACGGCTCGGCGCCGTAGGTGGTGGGGATGTTGGCCGTATCGAGCAAGTCCTTCACGCCATACGGAATGCCGTGCAGCGGGCCACGGTATTTACTGGCCGCGATTTCTGTGTCGGCTTGCTTTGCCTGTTGCAGTGCGTGCTCTTTGGTGAGCGTGATCACCGCGCGCAGCTTGGGGTCGAGCCGCTCGATGCGGTCGAGGTAAATGTGGGTGAGCCGTTCGGACGAAAGCGCCTTGGTCTCTATCCAGCGGGATAGCTTGGTCACGGGCGCAAAGGCGATGTCGGCATCGCTGGCGGGCAAGGGCCCTGCCGCAACTTTGCTGCGAATGAAGCGATCGCGCGTGACCAAAACCTTGGTACCCGGTAGCACGGGGTTCCACACGGTGGCCGGTGCCAGGCCATCGTCCAGCGGCACCTTGCGCGGCCCCGCGCGCCGCTCCAACATGCCCGCCATGGACACGCGCCATGCTGCCGCTGCCATGTCGCGCTCTGCGGGCGACATGGAGACCTGCATCAGCTTCTCGGCCTCGGCAAATGTGGTGGCTGTGACTTCAGGGCCAACCGGCGGCGCGGCGCCAAAAACAGGAGGCGCACCGGCTGGGGCGGTGGACGTGGTGGCGCTATCCGCGGCGTGGCCCGCGACAGCAGCGGCACCCAGCAATCCAACAGGGGCCTTGATCAGAAATTGACGGCGGGAGTTCATGGATGCCTTTCAGTCTGTGTTGTGGTGAGCGGTTGCCAGGACCTATTCGTTGTCAACGAAAGACTGGACGAAAGAAGGAGCGTTCATAGCTGACGAAGCATTGGGTCTCGCGATAGTACGCCATGGCAGCCTGGCACTCGGTGTCCGTGGCGGCGGCGATGCGGTAGCGCTCGTATGCGGCGAGCGATTCAAACGAGAAGAAGGCCAGCGCCACATTGCTAGCGCCTTCGCTCGGCATCAAGTAGCCATGGTGCGTGCCACCAAACTTTTCGACCAGTGGTATCCACATCTTGCCGTAGATTTCGAACTCGACCAGTTTGTCTGGGTCGACGATGTAGCGCAGGTAGCACGTGATCACGCTGGGCTCCTTGATTCAGTGGCCCTATCGGGCTGGGGAATGTACTGTACGGGAAAGGCTTTGAGGTGTGGCACGGGGCATCGTCACACAGCGCACTATCGTTTTGTAACTATTCTGGGAAAAGTGAGGACAGGAACTGGCAGGAAGGAGGGTGTCCTAAAGATCGGTATCACCTATATCGGCATTCGACCCAAAGGCGAAATGCGCCTAACGAATTTGCCTACCTGTTAGCAGTCATTGGAATTGTGGTGGCTTTGCCATTTCAAATACGCATCGCGGTCATTCGCTGAAGAGCCAGAAACCGACCGTTAGAGTCAAAGAATTGTGATGCCAGTTCATAGCTTTCATGTCTGCTGGTCCTGATCATCGAAAATATGACCCAACCAGTCGAGTGGAGGACGGCGAACTTTCAGACCAAAGAAATCATGGTCGTTAAACTCCCTCAACCAAATGTAAAATCCAAAAGATAATTATGGACTTCCCCCCGTCAATTGTTCCCCTAATTTGCGTTGCAATTCTTCTAGGGACACGGTGGAAACACCTGCGCCCCGGCAAGAGTTATTTCGGGTTATCCGAGCGGTTCTACTTCGTAGTGTTTGGAATCTCATTGGCGATTGCACTTATCGTCGTCGTGGCGAAGTCCATTTCTTAGTGACGCAATTGAACAGACGGGTACGAAACTCCAAACGCGTACGGAGTGTGCGAAGAGCCGGTAACTTGTTCAAGGGCACAATTCGTTCCATCGATGTTTTACGTTGACACGGGCACCCTTACTTGAAGGATTGCTGCAAATTCGACACTGGACTGCTCCTTGTCTAGCAAGTAAATTCTCAACGGCAGTTTGGTGGGCTGCTACGTGCAAGGTACTGCCCCACAGTTTTTTTGTAGGTGTGATTTGCCCCGCCTTTAAGGGCATGTACGCCGCGATACTTAATCCGTGACGCACTTGACCGTTTCTATTACCAACGCAACTTCGCTTCGATATCAATGATATTAAGTATGGATGTTTTCTACCTGGGCTCAAAGTGGAAATATCGGTATCTTTCTTGTGCCGTGTCAGCACTGATGAGTATTCCTGCGTTTGCCCAATGGCAACCATTTAAATGGGCTGAGTTCAGGCAAAACAAAGCGACTGTTCTAAAGGCCGCAATACTTTTACCAGTGGAATTGGATGGCATACGATGCACCATGCAGCTTGATACGGGGGTAGGATTGAGCTTGTTGTACCGAAACAGTACTCCATCCCGATATTCAAAATCATTGGATGCAGAGACAATTGCAATCAAAAAGTTTTCCATGGGGCGAGAAACATCGGCGAATGTGTTTCAGCTTAAATATGAAAAAGCGAATTCAGCGAAAGATTGCGGTCCGAAGGGTGACCGCATAGTTGGAACGATTGGAAATGACTTTTTTGCTCGAGGAACACTCAGCCTTGACTTGGCTGCCGGGAGATATCAATTCAACCGCGGTCCTTTTCGGTATCTGAGTATCGATAGGTCAAAAGCCCTGGACATCGAGGTTATTAAGACACCCAAGTGGGGCGTATTTCCGATCGTAAAGCTTGCCATTGGTGATGTTGAACGGAAAATGCTGTTTGATACCGGAAGTGCATCTATGGGCCTGATAGTTTTCTTACGGAAAAATTGGCTAGATTTGGTAGGATTGCAAGATGTAAATGAGGTCACGCCAATTTACATTGCCCGTTTTGGACAACAGGTACCCTGCTACACCGCACCAATTAGTCATGCAGTTTCTTTGGGTAAAACTGCACTTGGCGCTGTCAAATCGGCAACGTATTGTTTTGACCCAAGGGATAGTCATGGAGATGACCAAGTTTTCGGAATTCTTGGACTTGCTCCGTTTTATCAAAGCATCGTTTCGGTGGACTATGTTTCTGAGAAGATGTATGTAGAAGCCGCTACTTTCAACCTTCAGACCGACGGTCGTCATTGACGCAAAAAGTCGATCTTATCGAACCTGATTAGGCACGTTGCGAGCACTCAATCACGACGATCATGTTTGGACGATAAGGCATCGAAATGATGCTGCAACTTGGCAGCTGCCATCAGACCGGATAAACGGCGCTAGTGCAGTGGCATGCGCCTCGTCGACAGCAGCCTCGCCCGCATGGTCGATCGAATGCGCCCCGACGCCAGACGATTTCAACGCCCGCAGCCCCAATGCAAGTGTCTTAAAGTGCCAATCCGCCTGAACATCGATACAACTGCCGCCCGGAAGGCCGGCATCGCGGGCAAAAAGCCCGCAGCGTGGCTTCCTCCGACAGCGCAAACGGGCCCGGTGTGCCGGGTAGTGGTGACCTGCACCACATTCACCTTGGTCACGCGTCGTACGAAGTCCTGCGCTGATTAGGTCACCTGTACGGCTGCAATTGCCTACACAAGCGCACTATATTGCGCGCTTGAATGTCATTACGGGGGCTACTGCGTAGCGGGAGTCCATCAACTTTCACCAACTCCAACCCTTGCTGGCCCATGGAATTAAGTTTCTCTTCAATTGCCTTTCTGTCGAACTGGCTGGTTCAAAATTTGCGCTTTGAATTGACCGAGACAACTTTATATTCCCACTTATTCATAGCTCTTCCCAGAAAAATTCATATTACTTTAATTGACTGAAGGAATGGTCGAAACTCTCGGTCAGGGCAAGGACCGGTTTACAGTGTCACGCTGAATGGCTGGTCATGGTCGATTGTGTGAGTTCGCCCTGTCAAATGCTAGACCCGCTATCGCAGCAATGCGGTCTCGCGGGTAGCCCCACCAACGACTAAGCATCGGGCCCGATCCATCCATTCTCTGCAAATTGTTCATTCCGACGGAATGCTATGAACTTGCTAGCTACATACGTATATCCGACGAGGGCTAGCGGCATATTCTCCATATGCTTTTATCCCCAGGCTCCCACCTCACACATTCCCGCTAAACAGCCGCCTCACCAGCAAATCCTTGAAGCTGTGCGCCTCTTTCAATCCCAGGCGCTCCAGGTAGCCCGCAGGCGCTTGTTTGTCATCCCACAGGCTCTTGATGGCCATGGTCAG
>JBDTAG010000073.1:0-6168 GCA_039924745.1 Rhodoferax sp. | reverse complement strand
AGCCACCTGATCAATAACTCCACCTATTCGGAACTGGTCAGCAAAGGTTTTCGCCGAAGCGGCATGTTCACCTACCGTCCTTATTGCGATGGTTGCCAGGCTTGTTCACCACTGCGCGTGGTCACGGAGCGCTTCCAACCCAACCGCAGCCAACGACGTGCCTGGAGCCGCCACCACAACCTGCATGTGCGGGTGCTCAAACTGGGATTTGTGTCTGAACACTACGCGCTGTATTTGCGTTACCAAAACAGCCGGCATGCTGGCGGAGGCATGGACGAGGACAGCGTCGACCAATACACCCAGTTCCTGCTGCAAAGCCGCGTTAATTCCCGTTTGGTTGAGTTTAGAGAAGCGCTGCCTGATGGTTCGCCCGGCGCACTGAAAATGGTATCCATATTGGATGTGCTGGACGACGGCTTGTCTGCGGTTTATACATTTTTTGAACCCGATGAGGCGGCAAGCTTTGGCACCTTCAATGTACTGTGGCAAATTCATCAAGCCCGCCAACTGGGCTTGGCGTTCGTCTATCTGGGATATTGGATTCAAGACAGCCCGAAAATGAATTACAAAGCGCGCTTTGCTCCCATGCAGATTCTGCTGAACAACAACTGGTGCGAATTCGATGCCATGCCGCGCGATAAGATAGAAGACTAGATACGCACCATGACAAAACCCATTTCCGACATCCCCAACAAACCCACGGTTCAAGTCATTGAGCGCATGTTCACGCTGATTGACGTACTTGCGTCTCGCGAGGACTCCATGAGCCTCAAAGACATCAGTGAGAAGGCTGGTCTACACCCCTCCACCACGCACCGGATTTTGAATGACTTGGCCACCGGCCGCTTTGTCGACCGCTCGCAACCGGGCAGCTACCGGTTGGGGATGCGTTTACTGGAGTTGGGGAACTTGGTCAAAGGTCGCCTGAATGTACGTGATGCGGCCGTTGTGCCCATGCGCGAACTTCACAAACTGACGCAGCAGCCGGTCAACCTCAGCGTTCGGCAAGGTGATGAAATTGTGTACGTAGAACGTGCCTTTAGCGAGCGGTCAGGCATGCAAGTTGTGAGGGCTATTGGCGGACGGGCGCCATTGCATCTGACGTCGGTTGGCAAACTGTTCCTGGCGGCTGACGATCCCCAGCGCATACAGGCATACGCGGCTCGCACCGGCCTGCAAGGCCATACCAAGAACAGTCTTACGCAACTAGATAATTTAGAGCGTGAGCTGTCGAAAGTGAGGCAATATGGCCAAGCTAACGACAACGAAGAATTAGAACTGGGTGTGCGTTGCATGGCGGTCGGTATTTACGACGACCAGGACAGGTTGGTTGCCGGGCTGTCCATATCCGCCCCCTCGGAGCGCATGGAAGACAACTGGTTGCCAAAGCTTAAAGAAACAGCCCGGCAAATCTCTGAAACACTGGGCCACAAGCCCAGTCACTGAGCGTAAAGGAAGCGGCTGCTTCCTTTATCGCCTCAGTTGACGACCGCGTGTTGGTCAACAGCAATGCTGGCAACTGGCGTCGACTTGGGCGCCGCAGCTGGGATAGATTCCACCCAACGCTTCACACGCTCAGCATCTGCAATCCGGCTCAGTTTTCCGGTTGAATCCAGGAACACCATGATGAGCTTGCGGCCCGCAACCTTGGCCTGCATCACCAGGCACTGACCCGCTTCGTTGATGAAACCGGTTTTCTGCAAACCGATGTCCCACGCTGGATTTTTAACAAGGCGGTTGGTGTTGTTGTACTGCAGCGTACGCCGACCCACTTCTACCTGGTAGCCTGTCGAGGTAGACAATTCGCGCAGTGTGGGATCGCCGTATGCAAAGTTAACAAGTGTTGCCAGATCATGGGCGCTTGACTGGTTTTTGCTGGACAAACCGGTAGGTTCTACATAGCGGGTGTCCATCATGCCCAGCGCTTTAGCCCGAGCATTCATCTTTGGTACAAATACCGCCAAGCCGCCTGGGTAACTACGGCCCAACGCATGCGCAGCCCGGTTTTCGCTGGACATCAGTGCCAGATGCAACAATTCACCACGGCTCAGTTCGGTACCGACACGCAAACGGGAGGAGCTACCCTTTTCGGTGTCTACATCATCCTGGGTAATGGTGATCATCTCGTCCGAAGGCAACTTGGCTTCGCTGATCAGCAGACCCGTCATCAATTTGGTGAGGGAGGCAATGGGCAATACCGCCATATCATTCTTGCGGAACAACACCTCCTGTGTATCTTGGTCTACAACCAGTGCCACGCTGGACTTCAACTCCAAAGCATCATGAGCACCATGCAAACCTGCTATTTGGCCGAAAGATGGTGGTTTGGGGATAACAACAGCGCGAAACGTTGCATGCTTGCGGGTAGTTTTGGCTTTAACCAAAACCTTTTTGCCGTGCTTCGCAGTGACCGTGTGGTGTTTGACGACTCCCGCATGTGCGGAAACCAACATCAGCGAAGAAAACACGGCGAGAACGCCGAAACGGAAGAAAAGTTTTTGCATGGTGTTTCCCAACGGCAGCCCCTGATGAGTGAGCAAATCATTCAATTTGATAGCCTGCTGTCGCAAGTGTAAACAAAAAAGTCACGCAAGATCAACTACTTGCGTGACAAACCTAAAGAAATACATGGCTTATTGGTGCTTACCCTGATTTCAACCCTGCGCGGCGATGCTTTCGGCTTTGCTCTGCAGTTTATTCAGTGCGCTCAAATACGCCTTGGCAGAAGCGACCACGATGTCAGGATCGGAACCTACACCGTTGACCACGCGCCCGCTGTTTTGCAGTCTGACGGTGACCTCACCTTGGCTTTCGGTAGAGCCGCTGATGGCGTTCACCGAATAAAGCACCATCTCGGCACCACTTTTGACATGCTGCTCTATGGCCTTCAATGATGCGTCCACAGGCCCATTGCCTTCCGATGCACCCGACACTTCGGTGCCATCTACCGTAAACACGATGCTAGCCTGAGGGCGTTCTCCAGTTTCGCTGCGCTGCGACAGCGACACAAAGGCGTATTGCTCTTTGACGTGCGAAACACTTTCATCTCCAACCAACGCCAAAATATCCTCGTCGAAAATTTCACTTTTGCGGTCGGCCAGTTCCTTGAATCGTGTGAAGGCAGCATTGACCTCGACTTCGCTCTCCAGTTGCACCCCCAACTCCAGCAGCCTTTGCTTGAAGGCGTTGCGGCCGCTCAGTTTGCCCAGAACGATCTTGTTGGCGGTCCAGCCCACATCTTCGGCGCGCATGATTTCGTAGGTGTCGCGTGCCTTTAAGACGCCGTCCTGGTGAATGCCTGAGGCGTGGGCAAATGCGTTGGCACCAACCACGGCCTTGTTCGGCTGGACCACGAAACCGGTGGTCTGGCTGACCATGCGGCTAGCCGCCAGTATGTGGTGGGTGTCGATACCCATCTCCAGCCCAAAATAGTCTTTGCGTGTCTTAACAGCCATGACAACTTCTTCCAGGCTGCAATTGCCCGCCCGCTCACCCAGCCCATTGATCGTGCACTCCACTTGGCGTGCCCCGCCAATCTTGACACCCGCCAGAGAATTGGCGACGGCCATACCCAAGTCATTGTGGCAGTGCACAGACCATACGGCCTTATCAGAATTGGGAACGCGCTCGCGCAGCGTCTTGATGAAATTGCCATACAACTCGGGGATCGCATAGCCCACGGTATCGGGCACATTGATGGTGGTCGCACCTTCGTTGATCACGGCCTCGATCACGCGGCACAAAAAATCCATGTCGCTACGGTAGCCATCTTCAGGGCTGAATTCGATGTCGTCCACCAGATTGCGCGCAAAACGGACCGATTGCTTGGCCTGTTCAAACACCTGATCGGGCGACATGCGCAGCTTCTTCTCCATGTGCAAAGCCGATGTGGCGATGAAGGTATGGATGCGCGCACGGTTGGCGCCTTTGAGTGCTTCGGCGGCCCGAGAAATGTCGCGGTCATTGGCGCGTGACAGTGAGCAAATGGTCGAGTCCTTGATCTGGCTGGCAATCAATTGCACCGCCTCAAAATCACCATTGGAGCTGGCTGCAAAACCGGCCTCAATCACATCCACCTTCAGGCGTTCCAGTTGGCGCGCAATACGCAGCTTTTCGTCGCGCGTCATGGAGGCGCCCGGAGACTGTTCGCCATCCCGCAAGGTGGTGTCAAAAATGATCAATTTGTCAGCCATGTCGTAACTCCTATGGATTTCTAAATGTGGCGTTGGGACTACTTGTGTAGGCCCCGCTCGTCAGGCTCATCAGTCGACGTGCTGATCACGCTGGTCTGCTGACCACGTGCCCTGCGACGGGCGTAGACCGCATAGCCGCTGAAGGCGTAAATGACAGTGATTCCAAACAAAACGATCGGAGGATTAATAGCCACTCCGGCAAACACCAAAACTATCAGGATAGGCACCGCGAAAGGGACACTGCGCTTCATGTGGATATCTTTGAAGCTGAAGAACGGCACGTTGGTGACCATGGTGAGCCCTGCGTACAGCACCAAAGCAAACATGATCCAAGGTACGGACAAGGCGAAGGGGCCAATTTCCAACACACTGGTCCCCTTCAGACTATTCTCATTCAGCAGCCAAACGAAGCACGCTATCAAAGCTGCAGCGGCTGGTGAAGGAAGCCCCTGAAAGTAGCGTTTGTCGACCACAGTCGTATTGACGTTGAAACGTGCGAGACGCAGCGCAGCACACGCGCAATACACAAAGGCCGCCATCCAGCCCCAGCGACCGAGGCCCTGCAACGCCCAAACGTAGGAAATCAACGCCGGCGCAGCTCCGAATGAGACCATGTCTGAGAGCGAATCCATTTGCTCTCCAAAGGCACTTTGGGTGTTGGTCATACGTGCCACGCGGCCGTCCAGACTGTCCAGAACCATGGCGCAGAAGATGCCATATGCCGCTTGGTCGAAACGGCCGTTGATTGCCATCACAATCGCGTAAAAACCACCAAACAACGCCGCGAGCGTGAACATGTTGGGCAAAATATAAATGCCTTTGCGGCGCTTGCGCACCACGACATTTGCATCTTCCTCCGAGACGCAATCCGCGCCATCATCCATAAATTCTCCTTGCTGGAACGATAGCCATTAGTGTAAGCCCGCGATCATAAGTTTGGCCTTTGATTCGGTGGGCCAACCATAGAAAAAGGCCACTGAAGTGGCCTTTGCAAGAGCACCGAAGTTGCTTTAGTTGCGGGTTTGGTCAACCAGCTTGTTTTTGGCGATCCAAGGCATCATGGCGCGCAACTGGCTGCCGACCTTCTCGATGGAATGGTCTGCAGTGTTGCGGCGGCGTGCGGTCATGCTGGGGTAGTTCAGGCGGCCTTCCTGGATGAACATCTTGGCGTATTCACCGTTCTGGATGCGCTTGAGCGCATTGTGCATCGCGGCGCGGGACTGGTCATTGATGACCTCAGGACCGGTCACGTACTCACCATACTCGGCGTTATTGGAGATGGAGTAGTTCATGTTGGCAATGCCGCCTTCGTAGATCAGGTCGAATGAGCACTGCTTTGCACTCTCTATGTAGCGTTTCTTTATGGTAGGTCCCACCTCAAATAGCATTGCCGAGCGAGGGTCTTTGCTTATCATCAGATTTCGAAAGTGCGATGCCATTCCAGATATGATGTGCTGTCCTTCGAAACCATGATTAAGAATATCGTTAATAATGAGCAAACTATCCACAACGTTGCCTTGCAGTATTGCATCGGTTAGTTTAAAATAGTACTCATAGTCCAACACGTTTAAGTTTTCTATAACAGCCTGATATGTTACATTACCAGCAGTATAACTCACTGTTTGGTCAAATATCGACAATGCATCGCGCATTCCCCCATCTGCCTTTTGAGCTATAATGTTTAGCGCCTCTTCTTCTACTGTTATATTTTCTTCTTTGGCTACGTAGGTTAGATATTCTACAATGTCTGTCAGGTTTATTCTATTAAAATCATATACTTGACAGCGTGACAATATTGTAGGAATAATCTTATGCTTCTCGGTTGTTGCCAAAATAAAAATGGCATGCTTGGGTGGCTCCTCCAATGTTTTAAGGAAAGAGTTGAAAGCTTGGGTCGATAGCATATGAACCTCGTCTATGATATACACTTTGTATTTACCAATTTGAGGTGGAATACGTACTTGGTCTATCAAAT
>JBDTAG010000072.1:0-3970 GCA_039924745.1 Rhodoferax sp. | reverse complement strand
AGTGGCGCGGCGGCATTGGATATGGCGGCTTTCCACAAGGGCTGCAATTCGGCAAATGCTTTTTCACCCAGGTGACCGGCTTCGCGCCAACGGTCGCCAAACTGGTACAGGATGCGGTTGAAGCCCTTCCAGTCGTCGTCCAACGCGGTGCGGTTGGCGGTGGCCCAGGCATTTACTTCTTCAATCAGCGCCAGGCGTTGCGCCTTGTGCTCAGCGGATTCGGCACGTACCTTGTCCAGCCAAGCCTCAACGACCTTGTGGGCCTCGTTGCATGCTTCGTCGAAACGCTTCCACATGGCGTGGTTGGGCGCGCCGCCCTGGTCCGTTTGCTTCCATTGCTCGCGCAGGGAACGCAGCGTTTCTTGCATTTTGCGACCACCAATGGCTTGGCCTTCAGGGCGCTTGAGCAGGCCTTCGGCCTGCGCGACCAGCGCTTCGCGCAGTTGGTCGGCGCGCCAGCGCTGCCAGCCTTCCAGTTCACCGGCCGCGGCCAATGCGGCGTGGGCTTGGTTTTCGAGCTTATCGTCGATCAAGCGGCCAAACTCCTTGAGCGCATGGCGCATGGCGTTGGCTGCACCGGCACTGGCTTTGCCATGGCCTTCGGCGATCTCTTGCTCCAGCGTGGTCAACACCTCACGCACACTAGCGGTGGCCTTGGCACGCACTTCGGGATCAATCTTGGGTTTGGCTTGCTTGGAGGGCGCTTCCACTGGCACGCCACGGGCGATGCGCAACTCGTTGGCCCACATGGGTACGGGCGGCAGCGGTGCGGCGGCATCCTGTGCGGCCGTCACGGCCAGCGCCAGTGCGCCCTGAAAAGCATCCCACACGACCAAGAGTTGGCCGCGTGATGCATCCAGCAAGGGAGGAAACTTGGCATCCACACTGGCCCAACTGGCGTCCGCAACCAAGAGGGTCGCCTGTGACTGCCATTGCTCTACATCCACGCGCAATGCGTCTAGCGCAGCTTGTGCGTCTTGCCAAGATTTGGTGGATAGCACCTCAATACGTTGCGCCAGCAATACAGCAGCTTCGCGCTGGACCTGCACGCGGCGTTGCAGGTCTTCGATGACGCGCACGCGTTCGGCCAATTGGGTCTTGAGCGCGGCCAGTGGCTCGCGACTCAGGGGGGCACCGGCTTTTGCGGCATCACGCTGCCAAGCAAGCGCATCGGCAATGTTGAGTTTGATCATATCGAGCAGGGTCTGGGCCTTGCTTGCCCAATCTGCGGCAAGTGCTTCCTGGCCCTTGGCACGCTTGGCCTCATCGATTTTTTCGCGGACCAGTTTGGCCGCGCCTTTGTCTTTAATACTCAGCTCTTTGAACACATCTGCAAGTTGTTCGGCATTGGGACCGGTCAACAACCAGTCTCGCACGCGCGCAGCGCGCTCACCCGATGTGGGGGCTGTGAACGCGCCACCGGTCAGACTGTCTAAGTGGGCTATATCGTTGTTTTTGGCGGTAGAAGTCGACGTCACGGTAGGCTCGGGAAAAAGGTTGATGAGAAATCTGCAACCATGTATTTTCGCCGCTAAATGGAGGGACAGCACCGGTTTTTGACCGAACGGCCTTAAAGCAGCGGTTGCGATGCTTACCTAGACAAGGGATTAGTAGTATTTTCGGCCTGTAGCCCTCGTAGAACATGAATATGTCACTATCAAATGAATAGCAACCTATTTTCAGAGGTTTGTAAATTTCTGCTTGCCGACGGCGATCTGTGTTTCGGCAATCGTCCACAGTTCCCTCTATATATAGAAGCAGCCTTCAGTCGACACAGTTTCTGGGGGCACAAATAAGAAAGCCCGGCGCCCTAGCTATTCAGCTAGGCCACCGGGCTCGACGGCTGACCATAGGCCCATGCCGTCAGGGTTGGCAATGCGGGAGATAGAAGTCCCGCAATGCACTAGAAGCAATAGATTGCCTCCTTGAGTTACCGGGGCCGCTTCATCACAAATACCCCGCTGGGTACGGACTGGCTACTGCCGGAACATAACCTGAATCAACAGGCAATGGGAGTCTAGTAAACCAGTTCAACCAATGCAAATAGCATTTTCAATGGGTTTTGGCCTCGCGATTGCGAGATTTTTGGTGCAACCAGAATCCCCGGGAAAGCCGCGTCAACCCTAGACATGACGTGAAATTTCTCGATAAATAGAATAAGGAACCTATTTAATATGGTTGACTCGGTATATTCAAGACCCCTAGAATCCGCCCATTCCTAGTTTTGCCTAGGGATTAACCCGTAACCGCTGCCGAACCCGGCATATTCAAATCGCTGCACATGTCGAAACGACGCCGCAGGATATTGATAGCGTACCAACCCAAACGTGGTGCTAGGTGTTACCGCGCTGTTCACAGCGTGTGCGACACCAAGTGCCCGCCTAAGAAGGAAGAGCTATGACAGCGACCGAAAAATTCACCAAGGGTGTGGCAACATTTGCCAGAGATATTGCCCAAGGTTTCTTCGAAATCACACACAACGGTTTTGCCCTGCTGGGCTTGGCCGTCATGTTTGCAGTGATCACACTGACCGCAAGGCCAGAAATCCGCCAGGCAGGCGAAGTCCAGTTGATGAGCTGGCTTCAAGCCCGCCAAGCCAGTGTCAGCGGTACACCTGCTGTTGCACCAGTTGCAATTGAACGTACGGCTGTCGCCAATCCGCAAAGCCTGCCTAAACAGCAAGCTGCCGTGGCTTACTGGCTCAGCAAAAAGTACAACATTGCGCCTGAACCATTGAGCGCTTTGGTAGCAGAAGCATTCGACGTGGGCAGCCGTGCCAAGATCGACCCTACGCTGATCTTGGCCGTCATGGCCATTGAGTCGGGTTTTAACCCGTTTGCGCAAAGTTCGGTGGGTGCCCAAGGCCTGATGCAGGTCATGACCAGAGTCCACAGCGACAAGTACATGGGTTTTGGTGGCAAGCTTGCCGCCTTTGATCCAGTATCAAACCTGAAGGTTGGCGTCAAAGTATTGCAAGAATGCGTGGCAAGGGCTGGTTCGGTCGAAGGTGGCCTCAAGCTTTACGTAGGTGCTGGCAATATGGAAGACGACGGGGGCTACGCCGCAAAAGTCATCGCAGAGCACAACCGATTGCTGATGGTGGTGTCCAATGGCCGCAGTGTTCCAACCAGCCAACCGCAAATCGTACCAGTAGCCCATCCAGTAACGCCAATACGCCCTTCTGAGACCGTTGCCAGCATATTGAGTTCGTGAGTTCGAACGGCAGGCGCAACGTTCAACTTCACGGGAAGCAGCATCGGGTAAACTCGGCAGTGCACGCGACTGGCGATAGGCGTCTGGACCAAGCGGTTTAGGGCGCTGACGTGGGACTACCACTGTGGAGCGTGCCGCAACATCTGCGCAGGTGCTTGCGATCAGCCGTTCGCCTGGGCAGCCCTTGTTTCATGTCGTTTCAGTACGCATCGACCCAAGGTTCATTGTCTTAAAGGACTGCCATGTACCACCGCAATATCCTCGTTAAACAAGCTGACCCCGAATTGTGGGCCGCCATCGTGGCTGAAAACGCCCGCCAGGAACATCACATCGAGCTGATCGCCAGCGAAAACTATGCATCGCCCGCGGTCATGGCCGCGCAAGGCAGCCAACTAACCAACAAGTACGCCGAAGGCTACCCCGGCAAGCGCTATTACGGTGGTTGCGAGCATGTGGACGTGGCCGAAGTGCTGGCTCTTGATCGCATCAAGCGTATTTTTGGTGCCGAAGCCGCCAACGTGCAACCCCATTGCGGCGCATCAGCCAACGAAGCTGTGTTTCTTGCCTTTTTGAAGCCCGGTGACACCATCATGGGAATGAGCCTGGCCGAAGGCGGCCACTTGACCCACGGCATGCCCCTCAACATCAGTGGCAAGTGGTTCCACGTAGTCAGCTACGGCCTGAACGCGCAGGAAGCAATCGACTACGACGCGATGGAAGCCAAGGCGCACGCAACCCAGCCAAAGCTCATCATCGC
>JBDTAG010000071.1:0-6700 GCA_039924745.1 Rhodoferax sp. | reverse complement strand
CCCTTACGGAACCAGTTAACCGCATACATCTTGGGCAACTTGGCGCCTGACTTGGCTAGCTTGTCGCCCATGTCCAGCCAGTGTTGGAAATAGTCGCTCATGTTGTAGCCAATGAAGGGCAACATCGCAAACGGGTCACGGCGCACGATACCGGCTTGGCCTGTGGCGGCGGCTGTCGTCTCAGAACCCATGGTTGCGGCCATGTAAACGCCTTCGACCCAGTTGCGACTTTCCGTGATCAATGGCACGGTAGTAGAGCGGCGGCCGCCAAACATGAAGGCGTCAATCGGCACGCCATTGGCATCGTCCCACTGTGCGTCTAGCGCGGGGTTGTTGGCCGCAGCCACAGTGAAGCGGGCGTTGGGGTGCGCAGCTTTGGCGCCAGTTTCTTTGGCAATGGCGGGCGTCCAGTCTTTGCCTTGCCAGTCGATCAGGTGGGCGGGCATCGTGCCAGCGTCTTTTTCCATACCTTCCCACCACACGTCGCCGTCATCGGTGAGGGCGACGTTGGTGAAGATCACATCTTGGCCCAGGCTGGCCATGCAGTTGGGGTTGGTCAGCGTGTTGGTGCCAGGCGCTACGCCGAAGTAACCCGCTTCCGGGTTGATGGCATACAACTTGCCGTCAGAGTGTGGCTTGAGCCAGGCGATGTCATCACCAATGGTGGTGACTTTCCAGCCTTCAAAGCCTTCTGGTGGTACCAACATCGAGAAATTGGTCTTGCCGCAGGCGCTGGGGAACGCAGCCGCTACGTGGTACTTTTTGCCTTGCGGATTGGTCACGCCCAAGATCAGCATGTGTTCGGCTAACCAACCGGGGTTGGTGTCGGTGGCGGCCGCGCGGCCCATATTGGATGCAATACGCAGTGCGAAGCATTTCTTGCCCAACAATGCATTGCCGCCGTAACCCGAACCGTAGGACCAGATTTCGCGGGTTTCTGGGTAATGCACGATGTACTTGGTTTTGTTGCAAGGCCACTTCACATCGGCTTGACCGGCTTTCAGTGGAGCGCCAGTGGTGTGCATGCACGGTACGAATTCACCGTCCACGCCCAGCACGTCATACACAGCCTTGCCCATGCGGGTCATGATGCGTTGGTTCACCGCCACGTAGGGGCTATCAGACAACTCAATGCCAATGTGGGCAATGTGCGAGCCCAATGGGCCCATGGAGAACGGCACCACATACATGGTGCGACCTTCCATGCAGCCGTCAAACAATGCAGGAGTCCCGTCAGCCTGACCAGACTGAAGCAGCTTGCGCATGTCGGCAGGAGCCATCCAGTTGTTGGTGGGGCCAGCATTTTCCTTTTTTTCGCTGCAGATGAAGGTGCGGTCTTCCACACGTGCCACGTCGGTGGGGTCGGAACAAGCCAGGAAACTGTTGGGGCGTTTGGCGGGGTTGAGTTTGGTAAAGGTACCGGCATCCACCAGTTGTTGGCAGAGGCGTTGGTACTCCTCTTCAGAACCATCACACCAGTAAATGGCGGCGGGTTTGGTCAGCGCGGCCATGTCGGCCACCCAAGCAATCAGCTTGGGATTTTTGACGTAACTGGGCGTGTTCAGTTTCAGGCCCTGCATCATGGGTGCGTTCATACGGTAGCTCCTAGTTTGAAAATCGTCTTTTCAAAATAAAGGCAGTGCCTTTAACTTTGAGAAAACGGTTTGCAAAAACACGGGTCTCGCCGTCCCAACATCTCGCGCAGATTCCTGAGGCGGGTGTGCCATTTTAAGAACTGGTACCGCGGTTACAAGCGGGTTACCCATAAGACTCATGCAAAACTCGCATGAGGTTATGCATAAAAAAAGATGAGGAGGAAATTAGAGGGCGTGAACGCACCGCATGGCGCTGGGCCATGCTGGACGAAAAAGAACCGGAAGAAGAAGCGACTCGGACTATGCGCTGCGGGCACTGCCGCAGGCAAGTCACATCGGTAAAAAAAGGCGCTGAGGCGGCCTTACGCCATGGATACGGCGATGAATGCCAAAAGGAAGATCATCAAAGCGCCAACGGCAGGTATCACAATCGGAATCACGGAGACGATGGCCTCAACAGGATCAACTTCGTGACCAGGCACTGGGGTAGTGGGAGGAGCAGACATGGGATTCCTTCAATTCATCAAGGGGATTTTCAACCGATTTTACCTACACGCTGTGTGGGGGCAACGACAAGGGCACTTTTTAACCCAATTGGGCGTCAAACCCGGCTTGGCGCAGTACCACGAGCACCTCGGCTACATGGGCATGGCCGCGGGTCTGCACCACCAATTCCACCTCGGCATTCTGGGCCGACAGCGTGGTGAAGGCGCGCTGGTGGTGTACCTCTTCAATATTGGCACCGGCTTCGGCCACGGTTGCCGTGATGCGGGCCAATGAGCCCGGCACATCACGTGCACCCACGCGAATGCGCGCCAAGCGGCCCGCCCGAACCATGCCGCGCTCGATGATGGCAGCCAGCAGCAGCGGATCGATATTGCCGCCGCACAGCACCAGGCCCACGCGCTTGCCTTTGAAACGCTCGGGATATTTCAGCAAAGCAGCAAGTCCTACGGCGCCCGCACCCTCGACCAAAGTTTTTTCCACTTCCAGCAGCATGACCAAGGCCTGTTCGATATCGCCTTCGTCCACCAACAGCAGATCGTCTACCCGCGCCCGGATGATGTCCATGGGTATGCTGCCCGGCGTTCCTACGGCAATGCCTTCGGCAATCGTGCTGGTTCCCTGTGGATGCTGCGTGCCCTGAATGGCATTGAACATAGCCGGGAAGCGCACCGTTTGCACACCCACCACTTGCATCGTCGGACGCAACGCCTTGGCAACCGTAGCCATGCCGGAAATCAAGCCGCCACCGCCAATGGCGACGATGAGCGTATCGAGATCGGGCACATCTTGCAGCATTTCCAGAGCGACCGTGCCTTGGCCGGCAATGATGGCGTCGTCGTCATACGGATGGACAAAGGTCAGTTGCCTTTGTTCTGCCAACGCGAAAGCGTGGCTGCGTGATTCTTCCAGCGTGTCGCCGTGCAATATCACCTCAGCACCGAAACCACGGGTGCGCTCAACCTTGACGCCCGGCGTATAGCGTGGCATCACGATGACAGCATGCAAGCCCAAGCGTTGAGCGTGGTAGGCCACGCCTTGGGCGTGGTTACCGGCGCTCATGGCGATAACGCCCCGCGCTGATTGCTCCGGGGTCAGTTGCGCCAGCTTGTTGCAAGCACCGCGTTCTTTGAAAGAAGCGGTGAACTGCAGGTTTTCGAACTTCAGAAACACCTGCGCGCCGGTGATATCGGAAAGGGTTTGAGACGCTACGCAGGGTGTGCGCAGCAAATGCCCCTGCAACCGTTGTTCGGCTGCAAGGATGTCTTGGTATTCAATCATCCCGCCATTGTGCAGCCATTTGACGGCGCCGCAAACTTGGCCCTATGGCTTCCATCTTGCGCCAGTCTGCGGTATGGTGACTCCGTAAGCAACTGTGCTGGAGGCATGCAATGGCCAAGCGTTTGTTGTCCCAGCCCCCTTTGGGCGGGCATTTGATTCCCTCACCGGGTCTCTTGGAGGCGCCGGTTTTGGATCTGATGTGCTCGCACTTTGTACTCACCTTGGCCACACGCCAAGGTGCAGGGTTGAATGTGCGCCGGGATTTCAATGGCATCGTTGGCTTGGCAGGTCGCCATTTGGTGTGGCCGGTATCGGTGCTAGCCCGATTGCGCGACTACTTAAACCGCCGATGCGCCACCAACGAATTGTGGCGTGGCCACGAAGCACTGGACGCTACCGAATTTCTGGCCCGCCATGGCGCCTGGCGCGGACCGTATGACGAAGCCACGCTGTATTTTTTCCTCGATGAGTACGCCAAGGACCAGCCCAAGGATTTGATCTCGGTGTTAACCGTGACGGGCGAATGGTTGCGTAATTCTTTGAAACGCCAATCTACTCTGGTGGAGAAAAACATCAATGCGCTGGCGGGATTGCTGCAGCTCAACAAGGCCGAGCGCGCGCTGTTGCTGTACGGCACGCTGGCCCGCTACCAACGCGACATGCGCAGCATCTTGGTCGAATTCAAAGTCAACAACGCACCCGAGGCCTATGCTGCAATTGCAGATGTGGCCGGTGTCAACCCCGAGCAAGTGGCCGAGGCCTTGCGCGCGGGCTCGCGGCTGGAGCGCATTGGACTGGTCGAAAACCTGATATCCGAGCACAACATCACCGATTTGGCCGATCTGATGAAGGTCAGCGAAAAATTACCTCCCGTTCTGATGCGCCCCTACCGTGATCAGGCCGAGCTAATGGCCGTCTTCACGCGCCTGTCAGCCAAGAGCACCCTGGCAATGGACGACTTCAGCTTTGTCGCCGAAGACGCGCAGGTCATGTGCAACCTGTTGGCCAACGCGGTGACCCGCCAAGAGGTCGGAATCAACGTGTTGCTGTACGGCCCACCGGGAACCGGCAAGACCGAGTTGGCCAAGGTTGTGGCGCAGTCTGCAGGGCTAGACCTATTCGAAGTGGAATATGCCGACCGCGATGGAAACAGCCTCAGTGGGCGCGACCGCTATCGCTCACTACAAATCGCCCAGGTTTTTCTCAAAGGAAGCGCCCAGGCAGCGCTGCTGTTCGATGAGGTGGAAGATGTCTTCCCCCCAATTTCCAGCGAGGCCGCGCAATGGATGGCCCGTGCAGACGCCAACGCCGGACCGCCCAACGGCAGCGTCAGCGGCAAGGCCTGGGTCAACCAGGTACTGGAATCCAACGTGGTGCCCACCATTTGGGTCACCAATCGCATTGAGCAAATCGATCCGGCCTTCAGGCGCCGGTTTGCCTACCACCTAGAACTGAAATCGCCACCGCCGGGAGCCCGCGAAGAATTGGTCCGCAAAACCCTAACCGGGGTGGCCGTGTCGGAAGCCTTTGTGGGTCGCTTGGCCAAACGCAAAGGGCTGACGCCGGCGCAGATCCGCACCGCCGTGCGTTTTGCCGGACTGGCGCGCGCCGAAACGGCCGACGCGAACGAGCCCGTGCTTGAAGCCTTGATCGAACGCCAGCTCAAAAACGCCGACCAAGCACTGGGGAATCGTGCCGCGGATAGTGCCCATTTAATGGCGGCCACGCGGTATGACCCGGCACTGCTGAACGTAGAGAGCCGCTTTGAGATTCCCCGCATGGTTCAGGCCCTGCAGGCGCGTGGTCACGGCACGCTGTGTTTTTACGGTCCACCTGGCACGGGCAAAACCGCGCTGGCCGAACACATCGCCAACACGCTAGCCCAACCGCTACATGTGCGCCAAGCCAGCGACTTGATGGGGAAATATGTCGGCGAGACCGAGAAAAACATGGCCGCCATGTTTCGCGAGGCGGAGACTGAAAATGCCATTCTGTTGCTAGACGAAGCCGACAGCTTTTTGCAAGACCGCCGGGAAGCCCAGCGCAGTTACGAAGTGTCAGAGGTCAACGAGATGCTGCAGGGCATGGAACGTTTCCACGGCATCTTCATTTGCACCACCAACCTGATGGACCGAATCGATCAGGCCGCTTTGCGCCGGTTTACCTTCAAAATCCAGTTCAAACCCTTGACCCAAGCGCAGCGAATGGCACTGTTTGTCACCGATGCCTGTGCAGGGCAGGTCACCCAAGTTGACCAGAATATGGAAAAACGCCTGAAGGCTTTGGACCAGCTGTGCGTGGGCGACTTTTCAGCCGTCAAGCGGCAAAACGCCATTCTGGAAGCACAGCTGGAACCCACCGAGTTTCTGGAGCAGTTAGAGGCCGAACACCGCATCAAACCGGAGGTCCGCGAAGCGCGTGGAATAGGGTTCGTTCACTAATTTCACCACCTTAATCTGCAAATTGTGTGAAGTGGGTGTCAACCGGTTGGCCTGATCAACCGTCATATATCCATGCGGATGCATCAATCGCCAGCCCGTTGGACGGACAAAGCCAGGCGCCTTGAAAAGTATCCATTCTTCTTCATTTTGACGTGTTGATATGAACAAAGAGACGATCAAGGTTCCTGAAAAAGGCACTTACCAATGGCAGTTGTTTGACTACTGGTCCGACGAATTTCGCCACACCAATGCCGACCATTCTGCTTACATCGCGTTGAATTTCGCCGGTGTATTGGATGCGTGCCGCAACAAGTTGCAAGCCCTGATCCAACACCACAGCCAACACATTTGCGACGCCAAAGGTGGCAAGCGCCACAGCCGCGCGATCGCCCGTTTGCAAAACACGATGTCCGGCGCTGCGATGTCGTATGAGACTTGCTTTCGCCACCGCACTGCGGCTTGACTTTTGAACGGTGGGTCTACTCGCTCAGACCCACCACGCGCAGCACTTCCTCTGCGTAGGCCTCCAGCTTTTTCGCACCAATCCCGCTGATACCCTGCAGATCGTCCAAGGTCTGCGGCGCACGTTTGGCAATGGCCGCCAGCGTGGCGTCGTGAAAAATGACGTAGGCTGGTAAATTGTGTTCACGCGCAACCTCGCCACGCCAAGCCTTCAGCGCCGCATAGCGCACCAGCCCTTCACCATCCAACGCAATCGGTGCCTTGACTACGGCTGAGCCGGCACCCGGGCGTTTGCTCTTGCGGCTGGCGGGTGTCGACACAGATTCGCGCAACTGCACTTGCACCTCCCCTCGCAGCACGGCGCGCGATTGCTCGGTCAACTGCAAGGTATTGAATGCCTGCGCATCTACCGCCACT
>JBDTAG010000070.1:0-2606 GCA_039924745.1 Rhodoferax sp. | reverse complement strand
CCAACCGCGCTGGCTTGGGCGTCCAGGCCGATGAGTTCGCCGACACGCAGGCCGCTGGAGTACAGCAGCTCCACCATGGCGGCATCGCGCAGCTCCAGCAAATGCGCTTCCGCAGTGGCTGCTGGCGCCATGGCTTCTGACGCAGCACTTGTAGACAAAATAGCCGTGTAGCCCTCGTCGGTATTGGGTATTACGCTATCTTTTTTGTAGTTGGCGAGTTGCACTGCCTCGTCCACACCCAGCGCCTTGGGTAGCGGCTTGGGAGCCTTGGGGGCGCGCACGTCTTGCACCGGGTTGCTGGCCACCAGCCCCTGGCGGCCCAGCCACGTGTAAAAGCCACGCCAGCCGGACATGATGAGCGCAATGCCGCGCCCGCTGCTCCCACCACTGTGCATCTGCGCGACCCAGCGGCGAATGTGGGCGTTGCGAACGTCGGTCAGTGGGACGGGGACTTTGGCGGCGTAATCTTTGAGTTTGAGCAGGTCTAAGGCGTACAGCTCGACCGTGCGGGCGGCCAGTCGCTTTTCTACGCGCACGTATTCGAGATACTTCTCGATAAGTGCCGTATCTTCTGGCCCCGACATTGCTCTACTTCAACCGCGACAGCGCGGCGCTGGCCAACTCGCCCAGACGCGCCAAAAAGTCGGTGCCCATGCCGCTGTGGAAGCGGTGGGCATCGGGCGAAGCCAACACCATCATTCCGAAAGCCGGGCCAGTGGTTCCAGTGGAGCCACCGCGCAAAGGGATCAGCACCAGCGAGGTGACAGTAGCCGGGTCAGGCAACCAGCTCACGGCCTCAAAGCCGGTGTTCAGGCCGCAAAACGGTTCCATCAACGAGGAGGCAAACACCTGCGCGTCGTCGCTGACCTCTTGCGACACGGTCAGCCCGGCAAATTCAGGCGCCATGCCCCACAGCCGCATGCCCACTTGGGGTACAGAGAACTGGGTTTGGATGTCGTGCTCGATCGCACCCGGCAATGCGTGCAGATCGGTGGCGGTCAGCAGGCTGCGCGCCCAGCGCAAGATCTTGTCGGACAGCATGACGTTTTCGCTGCCATTGCGGATCATGTCCATGATGCGGTGTTCCAGCGCCTTGATCTTTTCGCGCAGCATCTCAGCCTGGCGCTCTTGCAAGCCCACCGTGCGGTTGCTGTGCGGGCTGGTGAATTGCACCGCGGCCAGCAGCTCGGCGTGGCGCAAGAAAAAGTCGGGCGTATTGCTCAGGTAGTGGGCAATGTCGTCTTCGGTGATGGGGTTGTTCATGGCGGGGTTGTTGTGGTCGTTCATAGGTTGTCGGGTATCTCGATTTCAGCCTGGAAAACAGTGGTGGCGGGGCCGGTCATCAGCACCGGTGCGGTGTCGCCCGCCCAGGCGATGCTCAGCTGGCCGCCACGGGTTTGCACTTGCACGTCAGCGTCGAGCAGACCTAAGCGGATGCCGGCAGCCACGGCCGCACAGGCGCCGGTACCGCACGCCAGTGTCTCGCCCACGCCGCGCTCAAACACGCGCAGTCGAATGTGGCTGCGGTCCACGACCTGCATAAAACCGACGTTGACGCCTTGCGGAAAATGCGGGCTGGCCTGCACCTGCGGGCCCACGGTGCCCACGGGGGCCGTGTCCACATCGTCCACCAGTAGCACCGCATGCGGGTTGCCCATGGACAGAGGTGCTATAAAAACAGTAGCTTCCTGTGGAGTACCGACGAGGGCTATCGGCCAATTTCCCCAATCGCCATGGGAGTGGAAGGCCAGGTTATCCGCATGGAACGGAATCTGCGCCAGGTCAAACACCGGCGCGCCCATGTTGACGGTGACACGGCCATCCGCGGTGAGGCGCGGCTCGATGATGCCCTTCATGGTCTGCACGCGGATCACGGCTTTGTCGGTCAAGCCGCGGTCGTGCACAAAGCGGGCAAAGCAGCGCGCGCCGTTGCCGCACTGCTCGACCTCGGCACCATCGGCGTTGTGGATCACGTATTCAAAATCGATGCCTGCTGCGGGCGAGGGCCGCACGGTCAAAATTTGGTCGGCGCCGACCCCAAAGTGGCGGTCGCCCAGGAAGCGGTAGTGGGCGGCGGTCAGGCCCAGGCGGCCACGGGTTTCGTCAAGCACGACAAAGTCGTTGCCGGCCCCTTGCATTTTGGTGAACGGAATGCGCATGGCGTGGATTATCAGGCCATGGTGGCGCCGCGCGAGGCCCTGTTGCAAAATGCCAGCATGGTACGACCCAATCAACGGCTGCACGCGCACGCCCTCCCCCCTGACGAATCCCAAGCCCCGGTTCAACGCACTGGCCTGCAGGGCGGTATCGCCGCGCTGTTCCTGCAACACGACATGGCCTTTGGCGAACTGGCGCTAGTCAGCCCCACCGGCACCGAGCCACACCATGCGCTGGATTGGCAGGCCGAGCGCCCCGTGCACCTGTTGCGCAACGTGCAGCGCCTGACCGCGCCCAACCCAGGCTTCATGACCGGCCCCGGTACCAACAGTTATTTGGTGGGCGATGCCAATACCGGCTTCATCGCCATAGACCCCGGCCCGGCGGATGCCGACCACATCCAACGCCTGTGGCGCGCCGCGCTGCACCCGGACGGCAGTGGCGGCAAT
>JBDTAG010000069.1:0-6678 GCA_039924745.1 Rhodoferax sp. | reverse complement strand
TGAGGCCATGCTTTAAGGCCACGCCAGCTATCGACTTGCCACCACGGCGACATTCCGCCAGCACCTCGGCCCTGAACTCATCACTGTGTTTACGCCTGATCCCGCCCTTTGTAGTGCCCATGTAAATGTCCATTTGGTTTGTAAATGGACATCATCTGAATAGCCGCAAGCCAATTCAAGATGGGATGCCTAGCCGCTTACGAAAGTGCGGCGTCACGCCCCGGGTACTGATCACCGATAAGCTCAAAAGCTACGCGGCAGCGAACAAAGATATGGGCCTGCGCTTGGAGCACCGCCAGCACAAGGGGTTAAACAATCGGGCCGAGAATTGGCAAAACCCCAAGTCCACGCACCAGCCAACGCGGGTTCGGGAGAAGGTCATGCGCAGATTCAAATCGGCACGCCCACTGCAGCGATTTGTATCAGTGCATGACCAAGTGGCCAACCTGTTTCATCGCTGCCGATACAACGTGAGCGCCAGTGAAAAGCGGGCCAATCGCAGCCAGGCCATGGAGGCCTGGGAAGGGGTTACCTGCGCGAACACATTTGGTCTTCAGACTGCATAATCGTTGGGGGAAACCCAAATCAACTTCAATTTTCGTCCAGGCTCAGCTAGTTGACAATACCAGTTGACAGTACCATCAAGACCAAGTCTCGACCTTTTGATGATCCGTGCAGCAAAGCCAGTTTCTTTGGTTCCCAGTTTTTTTCGTTTGCGATAAGGGCGAACGCAGGCTAAGCCGCACCAGCGCAGAAATAAATAGTAGCAAAAATGTCGAGATACCCAAACCCTCGACTGTTTGCTGATGAGCCCTTATTCCGACTGCGCCACCCAACCATCCAATGAAGGCTTATAAAGTTGGGATGAGGACACTGAAAAACTATTGTTCTCAGGTCGCCAGGAGAGGTGTTCCACTTCGATGCTTGCACGATCAATGCGAATAACATTAAACGAGTTGAACTCGCCCCTCACGCGCGACGATGTTGCTGTGCCAGCCTGAACTACCACGGCGCTGTGGCCTCTATGCTGGTATTGCGCGGATGTGCTTACGCTTGAGCTGATATGCAAATGGCCAGCAAGAAAAAGGTCGACACCGCATTTTGCAAACGATTGCATCGCTTTGTCGGCGCGACCGACAAGTTCGCCAGTGTCGCGGCCTTCAGGCAGGTCGAATGGATGGTGCGTCACAATAACCTTTGTTATCTCCTCACCTAAGGAGCCGAACAGTTCACATACCCGGGTGATTTGGTGCGCGTTGATCCGTCCTCCCTTGAGTACCAACGCGCGTGCGGTGTTGACACCCAGTACGGCTATTTCTTCGTCGACAAATGAAGGTTCAAGACCGTTCGAAATGTAGCGCCGATATTTTGCATACGGCTGCAGCGCGCGACCTATAACGTTATACAAGGGAACGTCATGATTGCCAGGCACAACGATTTGCGGCAACGGTAAACGGTCCAAAAAACTGCGGGCATCGATAAACTGTTCAGTTCGCGCTCGCTGTGTCAGATCGCCAGATACGACCACCACATCCGGCTTGATGTGCGCCACGCGCGAAATCAAAGGCTCAATGACACTGCGATCGATTTTTCCAAAGTGCAGGTCCGAGAGATGGACTAGGGTGCGCATTCGATACATCCAGGCACAATCACACGCAAGCTGGCTGGCCGCACTTGATATCTCAGCGGCGTATTCATCATTGTGACCTCACCGTCGATCGCGACATACAAGTGCCGATGCTTGGATTCGACTATTATTTCCCGAGCACAAAAGACGTCAAAGCCTTTCGATTGTCGGAGCCTTCCAAAGAGCGCACGCAAAGCTAGCATTAGCAGCCCACCGCGTCGCTCGTGCCTAACCGTGTAAGCACTCAGTTGCGAGGCATTCAGGCAACTACGCGTCCCGATATTGAAACCTTCCATTTCGTATTCATTGTTGCCGACAAATACAAAAGGTGTGCGACGAATATGTTCCTCGCCGTCGACAACCAGACGCACGTTTAGAAACGAATGGCGGCGCAGAACAGCCAACACAGCCCAAAAGAAAGCCACCCATTTGCGTCGGCCCGAACGCTGCTGCTGGTCACGATCGCGAACGATTCTTGGGTATATTCCCAGGCTGGAATTGTTGACGAAAAATCGCCCGTTGACCTCACCTACGTCCACCTTGACCGTGCGACCAACAATGACATTGCGTACTGCTGCATCAAGGTCAAGTGGGATCTTTAGGTCCTTGGCAAAATGGTTCAGTGTGCCCAGCGGAAGTATCCCAAAAGCGATGTCAGTGTCGACCAGCAACGCTGCGACAGCATTGATGGTGCCATCGCCGCCCCCTGCGACGACCGCTCTTGGATTCGAGCGTATTGCCCTTAGAACCGCTTCTCGGATGGCCTCGCCGGTTTGTGCCAGGATAATTTCCACCGCCACGCCAGCTGAACGGAATGGCCCCTCCAGAGTCTTGACCAACTCTAGCCCGATAGCCTCAGACCCAGCCATTGCGTTGACAATGACTGTAACTTGCGAGCACATGTTATCAGTCCCCTTCAATTTCGACGCAACAACTGCAGTGCCGTGAAACAAAATGCGAGCCATGCTACGCCTTCAGCAAATGCTGCGACTACATCGCTTAGGAAATGTGCGCCAAGATACAGTCGACTTAAAGCTACCAAGGTAATCATGCAGAGTGTGAAAAATACCACCGAAGCACGCAAAGCTCTCGAATCAATTCGCGATGTGATAAAGACCGCAATCACGCCATACAAAAGCGTTGTTCCAGCGACGTGTCCACTTGGGAAGCTATAACTTGCCAAGGACAAAATTGGATCGCTAAAGGTCGGTCGAGTTCGACCAAAAATATCTTTGATCAGCACGTTGAGAAGCATGCCGCCAAGCACTGCAAGTACCAGGTACTTGAGCCAAAACCATTCTCGCTTACGTACTAGGAATGCGCCAAATAGAAGAGCGCCCACACTTATACCCAACACACCGTAAATGTAGGAAACCCCCCACATGAAGTATGTGAGAGACGGCGTGGTGTGCATATGAAACCAAGTCGCAATTTGCGCGTCCAAAAGCGTCAACGGGTCGCCACTAGCCACGTCTTCACCAATGTTGCCGAATATCACAGCTGCCACTAAAAAGATGATGGTGGCAACTATGACTGTCAGCCGAACGTTACTTCGCGAAGACCTTCGCATTTTGATTGGAGACATCCTAGTGATTGTATTCACCGTGCCAGAATTTCGGTCTCAACCCATGGCAGCGGTGCGAACCCGACCAACTCATTGATACGGCGCCGGACGAAAGAACACGCCTTCCCTGCCTTCTTTTTGAGCATGCCTCGCAAACTACGGCTGGACGCCAGATTTTTGAGTTGTGCGCGTAGTTTTCCACAGCTTTGGGCACTGAGCGCAGGGATAAGTCTTGGGGGTCGACGGTACCTGGTTTTTTCACCATCGTTGTGCAGTCATGCATGCGAGCGCGTGGCCTTAAGATGCTGCAATGCACAAGCACATTTCCAGATCCTGATCTTGTGTGAATGAATTCCAATTGGGTACCAGCTCCCCTTAGTCTGGGTTTGGTCCTTCCAGTTTATTTTCCAAAACCAGTCCTGTCTTCGCATCCACTCCAACTTCCTGCGTGCCTTTGGCGTTCTTGATATCAAACGAGTACCGCAAGCCGCTTCCGCCACCCTCGTTTTCAAGCTCTTCATCGGTGATTTTTCCCGGATGCGCTTTGAGTGCAATGGCTCTTGCTTCGACCAAAGTTACCTTGGCATTCTTGACGAGTTTCTCGCCCGTGAATGGCTTGACACTGGTGTATGGTTCGGCAGCCGTGGCATTGGCAGCATAGACCACCGTGCCGGCCATCGTTGCCGCGAGGGCAAGAATTGAAAGCTTGTTGTTGTAAATCATAGTAGTCTTCCAGGTGAACGCAGACATTTGCGTCATACAGAGCCTAAGTGTTCAGACTTAGCTGACACTGAGTATCAAGGTTGCACGACGCTCTTCCTTTTGTCCGCGATCATTTGACTCAATGCATATTTCAACCCATCGTGGACGATTTTGGGGGGATACGCTTAAGTAATCTTTCAGGTTCACCGATTTTTTGCAGACGAGCCCAATGCCAACGAACAGAATCACGATGCGTCAAATACGAGAGACTTTGCGACTGCACCTGCAGTCAGCCGTGAGTTACGACGAGGTTGGTCGCGCCTTCAAGATATCCAAGAGCGTAGCTGGCAAGTACGTCTCGCTGGCCGGCGTGGCCGGTGTGGACTGGGCGATAGCCCAAACCCTGACCGACGCGGAACTGGAAGCCTGGCTCTAATGGCCCGCAGTGCCGCGCAGCAGCTTCCAGCTCACCCTCGCGCGTTGCCAAGGTACACCAACGCGCCGGCGTCACTGCATTGACGTCAATGGGGCTACGCTGCGGGGAAAAAAATGGAAAAGGTATAGATTGATTACGCTTTGTTGCAAAGGTCTACTGTGGGGCAACAACTGTCGGTCAAACTTCGTGGAAGTGGCGCTTATAGAAGATGATCGCCGCGCATAGTAGGACTTGAACTCTGGCGACAGCATGACTGGTCGAAGTAACGCGGCGCATACTTGGCTAGCATGACGGATGCCACCAGTGTCTAGGACCTTAATTCACCGCAAACCTTGCACAAACACGAATGGAAACCGCTGTCTCAAAGATCATCACCTTCAAGGAAACAGAAAGCGCGCGCCTACTGACAACACGAGAGCTGGCGGCATCACAACACAACCAACTTTGAGGAACCGCCAGAAAGTAACGTTCTCACCGTCGCGACGTAGCGCAGTGAGCCAGAGAATGGTTGCTAGAGAACCGGTGATGGATAGGTTTGGCCCCAGATCCACTCCAATCAATAACGAATCAATCACAACCTGGGGTGGTTTCGCCTGCAGGATTGTTGTACTTGCGATCAACCCGGCAGGCAGGTTATTGATGACATTTGAGCCTAGGGCCAAGACTGTCGACGCAGCAGCAGACGCACCGAGCAGCGATCCTTCGACACCGTGGCGCAGAGCATCCGTCAATAGGTTGACTACGCCTGTCCTTTGCAGGGCCTCAACGACTACAAACAGGCCGCCGACGAGCGGCAATACAGACCACGACATCTGCTTCACCATTTGCCACGGACTGACCCTATCGCGAACCAGTACGGCGACGGCCGTCAATGTACCGAGCACGCACGTTGGCAGACCCAGTGGCTTGTCGAACCACGAAACGAGCAACAATCCGATGCCAGTGCAGACGAGGCCTCCAAGCGCCGTCCAACCGCCAGCGGTCAAGGGTGTTTGCTCTGCGTTCGGTGCACAGGTATCGACTAGACAGGCTCGCTGTGTGAACCGCAAAGCCACATAGGTGACGACGATCGATACGGCGGACGGCAATGCAAAGCTTGCAAACCATGCACCCAGCGGCGGCATGTGGTCGCCATACAGGACGATGTTTGCAGGATTCGAGATCGGCAGAACGAAGCTTGCAGCGTTGGCAATGAACGCGCAGATGAATAGATACGGAAGCGGTTTAGCGTTTGCCTTACGCGCTGCTGCAAAAACCGCAGGTGTGAGCACAACCGCTGCAGCGTCGTTTGACAAAAATGTTGTGACGACGATGCCGACACCGTAGACGAGCAGGAAGAGGCGGCTCTGGGAGCCCTTGGCGTGATTGACAGCAAACACTGCAACCCAATCGAAAAGTCCTTCACGGCGTGCCGCTTCTGACAACAGCATCATGCCCGCCAAGAACAAATAGACATCGGTGCCTTTACTGACCGCCCTGAGCCCATCCTGCCATGGCAGAAGTTGGAATGCGAGGAGGAACATTGCCCCGGTCACTGCCCAAGTTGCTTCCGGTAGCTTGAAAGGCCTGACAAGCACCCCACCCATCGTGATCACTGCGATGGTCCAAATCGCCAGCTGTGCAGAGTTCATAAAGCCATTCACCGCTTTTTCCCATATTATTCAAATTGAGGTGCATTCCCGTTGAATCAGCCAGCCTAGTCGCAGAAGCGATGAAGGCCAAGTTTATCGTGCGCTACTTTGCTGCCCTGAATATTTGGAAATGAGCGTGTGATCGACAGATGTCAGATAGGAGAGTCTGACGAACTAACGGAGATGTGAAAAGCTTTGGACTTTCAAAGAAGGTATCGTCTATCCCGAGTCCCACTCCGACGACTCCCGCTCAGGTAAATGCCATAAGTAATATAAGATTTTCAACTCGGATGCAGTACACAGATTCGCTCGCGCGCATCTTCTATGCGTCCACGATCAGATTGGAACTAGCGTCCACGGCCGCTGAAATACGCCGCTCAACACCTTTGATAGACGACGAGGTCGAAATTTGATTTTGTGGCGAAACGTCTGAGTCTGCGGTAGTTCAGCTGCTGGAAACCAAAGTACCGTACACAGACTGCCCGCTGTCAGTAGGCTTAGTGGCGAGGGCTAACTGACGCGGAGTGAATTTCTCTGGCTCAGTGAGAGCTAAGTCTGGCCAACTAGTCTCACCGATACGCAAATTCCTGCGCTTATCGGAGAACTCTATGACTCGATACGGAAGATTTTCCCTTTTGGTGTTGACCATTGCAGCAGCAGGCACCGTTGCTTACGGCGTTGTTGAATAAATCGACTTTTGCAGTACCGCCCCGAGTTT
>JBDTAG010000068.1:0-5349 GCA_039924745.1 Rhodoferax sp. | reverse complement strand
AACCATTTTTCTGCCTGATCTGAATGGTTACCAGTTGAGAACAATCGGCATAGCCGGGCGCTTCAGACCACCTAGCCATGCAAAAATCGATCGCTACCGTTTTTTAACTTAGGAAAATAAGCATGAGTGCCATTGTTGATATCGTAGGCCGCGAAATTCTGGATTCGCGCGGCAACCCCACCGTCGAATGCGACGTGTTGCTGGAATCCGGCACCATGGGCCGCGCTGCCGTGCCGTCCGGCGCGTCCACCGGTTCGCGCGAAGCGATTGAGCTGCGCGACGGCGACAAGAAGCGCTACTTGGGCAAGGGCGTGCTCAAAGCGGTGGAACATATCAACACCGAAATCTCTGAAGCCGTGTTGGGCCTTGACGCTTCCGAACAAGCTTTTCTGGACAAGACCCTGATCGACCTGGACGGAACCGAAAACAAAAGCCGCTTGGGCGCCAACGCGATGCTAGCCGTGTCAATGGTTGTGGCCCGCGCCGCCGCTGAAGAGTCTGGCCTGCCGCTGTACCGCTACTTTGGCGGCATGGGCCGCATGTCGATGCCAGTGCCGATGATGAACGTCATCAACGGCGGCGAACATGCCAACAACAACCTGGACATCCAGGAATTCATGATCATCCCGATTGGCGCACCCAGCTTCCGTGAAGCCCTACGTTATGGTGCCGAGGTGTTCCATGCGTTGAAGAAAATTCTGCATGACAAGGGCATCAGCACAGCTGTGGGCGACGAAGGCGGCTTTGCACCCAACGTAGCCAACCACGAAGCCGCCATCCTGATGATTCTGGAAGCCATCGACAAAGCTGGTTTTGTCGCGGGTGAGCAAATCGCCTTGGGCCTGGACTGCGCCGCCAGTGAGTTTTACAAAGATGGCAAGTACCATTTGGAAGGCGAAGGCCTGACGTTGGATGCGCAAGAGTGGACCAATATCTTGGCCACCTGGGTCGACAAATACCCCATCATCAGCATCGAAGACGGCATGGCCGAAGGCGACTGGGATGGCTGGAAGATTTTGACCGACCGCCTGGGCAAAAAAGTACAAATCGTCGGCGACGACCTGTTTGTCACCAACACCAAGATCCTCAAAGAAGGCATCGACAAAGGCATCGCCAATTCGATCCTGATCAAGATCAACCAAATCGGCACGCTGACCGAAACTTTCGAAGCCATCGAGATGGCCAAGCGCGCCGGTTACACCGCCGTGATCAGCCACCGCTCGGGCGAGACCGAAGACTCCACCATTGCCGACATCGCTGTGGGCATGAATGCGGGCCAGATCAAGACGGGCTCTCTGAGCCGTTCGGACCGCATGGCCAAGTACAACCAGTTGTTGCGCATAGAAGAGGACTTGGGTGATGTGGCCAGCTACCCTGGTCGCGCCGCGTTCTACAACCTGAAGTAAAAACATGGCCCCCACGGTTGCCCACTGCGCGTGGTTCCCTGCACCCCAAGGGGGCCACGTTTAAATGGGCAAGCACCTGGTTCCCGCAGCTTTGATCACCTTGCTGGTGATCTTGCACGGCCAGCTTTGGTACGGCAGAGGTAGTCTGCCCAACGTGACACACTTGATGCGCCAGTTGAACGAGCAACAGCTGAGCAATGCGAAGGCCGCACAGGCCAATGAGCGGCTGGTGGCCGAAATCAACGACCTGCGCGAGGGGTTGGAAATCGTTGAGGAAAAAGCCCGCTCAGAATTGGGTATGGTCAAGGCCAATGAGATTTTTGTCCAGATCGCCAAGTAATATGTGCCTGAACTCGCTCGCATGAAAATTGCCTTGGTGGGTGCACGTGGCACCGGAAAATCGACCCTGGCAACAGCACTGCAGGGCACGTTTCAGACACAAACTCAGGCATTTGCATGTACTGTTGTCGATCAGCTCTCGCAAGAGCCGTATCGCAGCTACGACCTTGTACTACTCATGGGGTTGGACCTGCCGAGTGCTTTGGATCCAGACCATCGGCAAATGGTTGAGAAAACCGACCACCAGTTGCGGCAGTTCATGGACACACATGTGATCCCTTACGCTGTGGTCTACGGTTCAGGCCAAGCACGTGTCGACCATGCGTTTCAAACCATTGAATACCACCGAAGCAGGGCGGCTAACAGACGCTCGCTTGCGAGGAAAGCTTCCGAGTGGCAATGGTGCTGCGACACTTGCTCGGACGCCGCCTGCGAACACCGCCTGTTCACCGCGCTAGTGAGCAGGCCACCCTCATCAGTGCGGCCCTGAACCGCCTGGCACCTGCTGCACAGTCTGCGTGAACAACTGCGCAGCATCTACCGCGTCAAAGCGGTATTGCATTCCACAAAACTCACAGGCCACTTCGACGTCGGCGCGCTCGCTCAGGATGCTCTCGACCTCATCACGCCCCAAGCTAACTATCATGCGGGCCACGCGTTCTCGGCTGCACGAGCACGCAAACCGTGGTGCCGAAGTGCCCTCCAGCGGTTCGAAGCGCGTGATGGACTCTTCCCAAAACAGCCTGCGCAAAATAGTTTCAACATCCAACGTCAGCAGCTCTTCGCTTTTGAGGCTGCTGGCCAAAATAGCAATGCGGTTGTAATGTTCATTCAGACCGATCTCATCTTCGTTTTCCTTGCTGACCATGCTGCCGGACAGGTTGTCGGTACCCTGCATGGGTAGGCGCTGGATCAACAATCCGGCGGCAACCTGGTCGTTGGCAGCCAGCACCAACGTGGTGTCAAGCTGCTCGCTCTGCAACATATAGTGCTCCAGCACGGCGCTGATTTTTTCGATCTTGTGGCGTTTGTCGTCAAACAGCGGCACCACGCCTTGGTAGGGTTGCTGGCCGGGGAACTTGGTGGTCGGGTCCAGCGTGATGGCGCAACGCCCCTCATTGCCCACGTTGACCATCTGGCTGAGCGTGGCGTTTGCCGCAATATCGCCAATCACAGTGGCAGTTGCGCGCAGTGCGAGATCAGGCTGCACTTCCACCACGGCGAGTTTGACCGGCCCATCGCCAAAGATTTGTAGCACGAGGGAACCGTCGAACTTGATATTGGCCTGCATCAGCGCCGCAGCAGCTGTCATCTCGCCCAACATATTACGCACTGGCTCGGCATAGGCGCCCGTGCTGGTGTTCGATGCCCGGCGGCTCAGAATATCGGTCCACGTATCGGTCAGTCGTACCACCATACCGCGTACTGGCAGGCCATCAAACAAAAATTTGTGCAGTTCAGACACGCAACGCTCCTAGGCAATAGCAGTTCATAAGTGGTTTAGGCAATTTTCTTCAGACCGCGCTGAAAGCGACGGGCATTTTCTATGTAGTGGATGGCGCTCATCTTGAGCGCGTCTTGCTGTGCTGCGCTCAACTCACGCACAAACTTGGCAGGGCTGCCCAAGATCATCGAACCGTCGGGGAACTCTTTGCCTTCGGTCACCAATGCGCCCGCTCCAACGATGCAGCCTTTGCCGATCTTGGCGCCGTTGAGAACCACGGCTCCGATGCCTATCAAAGAACCGTCCCCAATCGTGCAGCCATGCAGCATGACCTTGTGGCCAACGGTTACGTTTTCGCCAATGGTCAGCGGCATTCCAATATCGGCGTGCAACACGCTGCAATCCTGGATGTTTGACCCGTGGCCAATGCGAATGACTTCGGTATCGCCCCGTACCACCGCCCCAAACCAGATGCTGGTGTCATCTGCCAACTCCACATTGCCCATGACTTGGGCGCTGTCTGCAACCCAGGCAGAGCCTGCCAAACGGGGGGCGACACTATCGAGTTCGTAAATGGCCATGGGTTTCCTAAATCAGTGAAGGGGTGACGAAGCTTCTTGCCTAGAATTGTAAGGATGGAACTCCGACAACGTGCCCTTGCGGTCTTTTGCACCAATGACCCCAACCTCAAAGCCGCCGCCACGATTGCGATGGCCATAGACTACGGGCCGTCCAGTAGGGTCGATTGCGAACGCGCACTGCAGTACACCGGGCTGCCGGGTCGCCCCCTACAACCCGAACTGGTGCATCCGAAACAGGTGCCCCGCCGCTCGCCGTTCACAGCGGAAGGGCATTGCGCACTGGTCCATGCGATCGCCCATATTGAATTCAATGCCATCGATTTGGCGCTGGATGCTATCTGGCGCTTTGCTGGCATGCCCGAAGCCTATTACCGGGACTGGCTGCAGGTGGCCCAAGAAGAGGCCAAACATTTCACACTCCTGCGCAACCACTTGCTGGAGCAGGGCCACGACTACGGTGACTTTGTCGCCCACACGGGCCTATGGACCATGTGCGAGAACACCCGCCACGATGTGACCACCCGCATGGCCCTGGTACCCCGCACCATGGAGGCACGTGGGTTGGACGCCACGCCCATCATCCAAACCAAGCTGCGCAAGGTGGGTTCGCCGCGGGCGCTGGCTGCGGTGGACATACTGGAGACCATCCTGACCGAGGAAGTGGGCCACGTCGCGATTGGTAACCACTGGTACCACTGGCTGTGCCAGCGCGAAGGGTTGGACCCCATGGCTTTTTACGCCCAGGTTGCAGTGCAGCACGCCGCACCCCGCCTCAAACCCCCTTTCAACATCACTGCACGCAAGCTGGCGGGGTTTTCAGATGCGGAAATTGCAGCTTTACCCCAGTAATGCTCAACTAAATTGCTATCAATAGAATAGCTATCGAGATATATTTCACGAGGGCTAGAGGCATATTTGCCCTTTACTGTTTTGGCAAAGATCGGTAGGGGCGGCCTGAAACTGACACAAGCCCCCGCGGCACAGGCACAATTCTTAAGAGAACAACACCTTCCCAAGCGCTTTAACCACTAATGACCCATCTGGATACCACCGCAAAGCCGGGCACGGACAAACCGTTGATGGTGGCGTGCATGGTTTTCGCGATGGCCGTTGTGGTGTGCGGGGCGGTCATGTGGAAGTTGGAGCAACGTGAGGAGTTGCAGCAGCACCAGCGCATGGACATCTTGGCCGGCGACAACGCACATGCTATCCAGACGACGATAGAGCGGGCGCTGTCGGCAACCTATTCCATAGCAGCCTTGGTACGCCAAGGGAAGGGCAATGTGCCCGACTTCGAAACCGTAGTCTCCGAAATGCTGCCCTGGTACCCTGGCGTTTCTAGTTTGGGATTGAGCCCCGGTGGCGTTATACAGCGCGTAGCACCGCTAGCGGGCAATGAAAAATCGATTGGCTTCAACCAGTTGAGCGATCCCATACAGGGGCGCGAGGCGCGCATGGCCCGCGACACTGGCAAGCTCACACTGGCTGGCCCTCTGAAGCTGGTGCAAGGAGGATTGGGCGCTGTCGGCCGCCTGCCAATTTTTCTGAATGGGCCAGACGGCAAACCAGTGTTCTGGGG
>JBDTAG010000067.1:0-4036 GCA_039924745.1 Rhodoferax sp. | reverse complement strand
AACCACACCGGCATGCTGCTGGGGGGAGCGCACGTTGCAGGCATCCTTGAAGGTGATCCAGGGATGGCCAGTTTCAAACAGCATGGTTAGCATCTTGCGCCACAGGTCGCTGGCTTGCAGGGTGCGGGCGGGTTTGATCTCGCCACGTGCAGCTTTCTCTTCGTAGGCCACATAGGCTTTCTCAAACTCAGAGCCGAACAGGTCATGCAGGTCGGGCACGTTGTTGGGCGAGAACAGTGTCCAGGTACCTTTTTCCATGACGCGACGCATGAACAGATCGGGGATCCAGTTGGCCGTGTTCATGTCATGGGTCCGGCGGCGGTCATCACCCGTGTTTTTGCGCAGCTCCAGGAACTCTTCAATATCCAGGTGCCACGTTTCCAGATACGTGCAGACCGCACCTTTGCGTTTGCCGCCCTGGTTGACCGCCACGGCCGTGTCATTCACGACCTTAAGGAACGGCACAACGCCCTGTGATTCGCCATTGGTGCCCTTGATGTGCGAACCCAAGGCGCGCACACGGGTCCAGTCATTGCCCAAGCCGCCCGCAAATTTGGACAGCAGGGCGTTTTCCTTGATCGATTCGTAAATGCCGTCCAGATCGTCTGGCACGGTGGTCAGGTAGCAGCTGGATAGTTGAGAGCGGCGCGTACCGCTGTTGAACAACGTAGGCGTGCTGGACATGAAGTCGAAACGAGACAACACCTCATAGAACTCGATAGCACGCGCTTCGCGATCGATTTCTCCCAGCGACAGGCCCATGGCTACGCGCATGAAGAAGGCCTGCGGCAATTCGATGCGGATCTTTCCTTCGTGCAAAAAGTAGCGGTCATACAGAGTTTGCAGACCCAAATAGTCGAACTGCATGTCGCGCTCAGCCTTGAGAGCAGCGCCCAAGCGTGGCAGGTCGAACTGCATCATGCGTTCGTCCAGTAGCTCCGCCTGCACGCCGCGCTTGATGAACCCAGGGAAATATTCGGTATAGGCCTCAGGCATATCTGCAGACGCCACATCGCGGCCCAGTACTTCGCGGGAAATGGTGTGGAACAGCAAACGCGCGGTGGCGTATGTGTAATCGGGGTCTTTCTCGATCAGCGTGCGGGCTGCCAGGATGGATGCCTTGTACACCTCATCCATTGGCACACCGTCGTACAGGTTGCGCATGGTCTCAGCTAAGATCGGCCCCGCTTTGACATCGGCACCCAGACCGGTACAAGCGGTTTCTATAAGTGTCTGGAGCTGGTTCAGATCGAGCAAGATGCGTTGACCATTGTCGATGGCGTGCAGAACCGGTGCTGGTGGTGCAACTTCGGCTATTTGTTTGGCGCGCTCCTGGGCACGGCGTTCGCGGTACAGCACATAAGCGCGGGCGATTTCATGGTGGCCACTGCGCATAAGACCCAACTCGGCATGGTCTTGCACATCTTCTATATGGAAGGTGCCACCACCTGGGCGAGAGCGCACCAACGCGCGAATAACCTGCTGCGTAAGCGTCTCCACTACTTCTCGCACGCTGGCTGACGCCGCACCTTGTGTGCCATGCACGGCCAAGAAAGCCTTCATCATGGCAACGGCGATCTTGTTGGGCTCAAAGGGCACCACGGCGCCATTGCGGCGAATGATTTGGTAGTGGGCAAGGTGGTTTGGGCTGCCGTCTTGCAATGACATATCGCCATGGGCCGTCAGTTGGGCCGGCGTTGGGTGCGTAGAGATGCTCGAAACAGATTGCATGGATATCCTCGTCTAAATGGCAATTTTTTGGGCTTGGCTGGACGCTGTGAACGGTTTCGATATGGCTTATATCGAAAGGACAGCGCGGGATGGGTTGCACTATATATGGTGTGTGGAGCCCCTGCAAGCCACTACAGGTAGTGTACCCAGTGAGACTAAGCCTATTTAGAGGGGCTCATGAAAATCGGTTGCAACGCAATGGGGCACGTTTAAAAAAACGTGCGGACAGTTGGCACGTCGCGTGTAAGCCTTGTAAATCGGGGGTGTGTTTTTGCGGCCCCAATAAGCATGGGCTCTCTGAGGGGATTTGGTTTGAAAGGCCGCATGGGGCGGCCTTGTTCGCGAAACGGCGCAGTACGTTAGTGGTGAACTACGGCTGCTACTTCAGCTAAGCATTGCGATTCAAACGCCTGGTTTATGTAAAACAACCGCGGGAAAACACTGATCTGGCATACCCACATATTTTTGTAACAAATTCCAATCCAGGCCTGCACCCGGATCTGCTTTGCGGCCTGGAGCAATATGCTCGTGTCCTGCAATGTGAGTTATTGGATATTGTCTGACTAGGGCTGGAATCAAGATCGCCAATGCATCGTATTGCGCGGGTTCAAATGGCTCACCCTCCAGACCCTCCAGTTCAACGCCGATAGAGTCGTCATTGCAATTGCTGCGTCCCCGGTAGTGGGAAACTCCGGCATGCCAAGCACGGTCATCACAGCTAACGAATTGCCAAACTTCGCCGCTGCGTTGAATATAAAAATGGGCTGAAACCTGCAACCCTTCAATCTGTTTGAAGTAGGGGTGTTGCTCCCAGTCCAACTGGTTGGTAAAAAGTTCTTGAACCTGCCTGCCACCATAGACACCGGGCGGTAAGCTGATGGAGTGCAGTACGACCAAATCGATTAGTGCTTCAACGGGCCTGGGGCCAAAATTTGGCGAAGGCAACCAGTGCGCAAACTGGTATGTGCCGTTGTGCCATGCACCCGTTAGCGGGGCGCCCTGCTCATTCTTCGGGATCGTCATCACGGGGAGCATCAATTTTCAAGCGTGCGATGCGGTAGCGAATCTGGCGCAAACTTAATCCCAGACGCGAAGCCGCCAGTGTGCGGTTGAAGTTGGTTTCTTTCAGGCTTCTAACCAAAATCTCGCGTTCCTGTTGGTCCAAATGCAGTTGCAAATCGGTAGGTAAAACCAGATTGTCTATGGGTGTAATAACCAGCGGTGTGGGCGAAGTCACTGCATATTCGGCCATTGAGATGGCACTATCGCTCGAAGGCTGAGGTTCGTCCAGTCGTAGCGATTCACCATCACTCAAAGCGACCGCGCGGTGCAAGAGGTTTTCCAGTTCTCGAACGTTGCCATGGAGCGGTAGCCGCGCCAGTTGCTCCAAGGTACCGACCGCCAGTTCCGGTACCGCCATTTGCGACTCTTCGGCGATCCTCGCCAGCAGAGCTTCACACAAGGCGGGGAGATCCTCACTTCGCTCGCGCAAGGGCGGAATAACAATATCAATGACATTCAGTCTGTAAAACAAATCCTGGCGGAAGCGACCAGCAGCAACTTCGGCGGGTAAATCTTTGTGGGTGGCGCTGACAATGCGGACGTCGACCGACTCCTCCTGGTTGGACCCCACCGGGCGCACGCAGCGCTCTTGTATGGCGCGCAAGAGTTTGGACTGCATGGCCAAAGGCAGGTCTCCAATTTCGTCCAAAAAAAGTGTTCCACCTTTAGCCGCCTGGAAGAAGCCTTCGCGGTCTTGCACGGAGCCTGTGTAGGCTCCTTTTTTGGCGCCGAAAAATTCGGTTTCCAATAAGTTTTCTGGAATGGCGCTGCAATTGACAGCAATCCACGGTCCGCTGGCGCGGTGGCTGGTTGCATGTAAAGCACTGGCGACCAGTTCCTTGCCTGTGCCTGATTCGCCGCGTATTAAAACCGGTGCCATGCTGCGGGCAACCTTGACGATGCGATCTTTCACGCAGCGCATCACGAAGGACTCACCGGCCAGCCTAGACAGAGCCAACTGCCCGGAACCGTTTGCCATGCATGGATCGGCCAATCTGGCGTCAGTTGCCCGACGCGCTGGGCCAGTTTTTTGTAAGGTACCTTGTACGGCGGCCGCAATCGCCGTACGAAATTGCTTCAAGTCCACTGGTTTGGTCAGGTAATCGAAAGCGCCTGCTTTTAAAGATTCGACGGCATTTTCTGCAGAGCCATGTGCAGTGATGACAATGCTGCGTTCGGACCGATGCTGCATTTTCATGTGGTTCAGAATTTCGGTGCCCATCCCATCGGGTAGTTGCATATC
>JBDTAG010000066.1:0-3904 GCA_039924745.1 Rhodoferax sp. | reverse complement strand
ATCCACAGTGCTGGCCGGCCACACCGCTTACGAAGTAACCGGTGGAGAGGTGCTGTTTGAAGGTGCCAACCTGTTGGAACTGTCGCCCGAGCAGCGCGCACGCGCTGGCGTGTTTCTGGCGTTTCAGTACCCGATTGAAATTCCGGGAGTGGGCAATAGTCAGTTTTTACGTCTGGCCTACAACACCGTGCAGGGTGCACGCGGCAAAGAAGAACTAGACCCGCTAGAGTTTGACGACTTAGTGCGCGAGAAGATGAAGCTGCTGGAAATGCGGCCCGAATTTCTGCAGCGCAGCGTCAACGAAGGCTTCTCGGGGGGTGAGAAGAAGCGCAATGAGATTTTGCAAATGGCCTTGCTGGAGCCTACGCTGGCCATTTTGGATGAGACCGATTCGGGCCTGGATATTGACGCCCTGCGCATCATCTCGCACGGCATCAACCAGTTGGCCAGTGCAGATAAATCTTTGCTGTTGATCACCCACTACCAGCGCTTGCTGGACCACATCGTGCCGGACTTTGTGCACGTGATGGAGCACGGGCGCATCAGTAAGACCGGCGGCAAAGAGTTGGCGTTGGAGCTTGAGGCGCGTGGCTACGATTGGACGACGCAACCCGCTTCCGCGCCGGTGAAAGTTGCCGAGGCCTTGTCATGACTACCGCCACAGCATTGCAAGCGGTACGTGGCGCAGCGGATGCAACGGCGGGCGGCGTCACCACGGCCTCTGCCAACGCCGGGCTCAAGGCCATGCGTTCCGCTGCATTGGAGCGAGTCGGCGCGCTGGCCGTGCCCACGACCCACGACGAAGCCTGGCGCTTTACCAGTATCGCGGCGTTGAATCGTGCGAGCTTGCATGCCGTTGGTGCGCCGACTGCTTTAACGCTCGCTGATATTGCGCGATGGAACATTCCCGAGGCGACACAGCGCATTGTCTTTGTAGATGGTGTGCACGCGCCCCAACTGAGTACGAACGGACCCACAGATAGCGTGACGGTCAGTACGCTGGGACAAGCTCTGCTCAGCCACCCCGGCGCAGTCATGCAGCACTTGGGCCAGCACGCCCAAGACCCGCAGCAGCGCTTCACCGCCCAAAACACCGCCAACCTTTTTGACGCCGCCGTGCTCATTGCGCCGCGCAACACCGCCACCAGCGCCCCGGTGCACCTGCTGTTTGTCGCTACCCAGCCCAACGTCAACAGCTACCCACGCACCTTGGTGATTGCCGAAGAGGGCAGCGCGCTGACCTTCATCGAAGACTATGTGGCGCTGACCGATGGCGCCTACCTCACCAACAGCGTGACCGAGTTGTCCGTGGGTGCCAATGCACAGGTGCATCACATCCGTCTGCAGCGCGAAAGCCTGCAGGCATTTCACATTGCCCGCTGCGCGCTGACGCAGGCACAAGACAGCCACTACCACTGCATCAGCATTGCGCTGGGGGCAGAAATTTCGCGCGTAGATACCACGGCACAACTGCGTGGCACCGGTGTCCATTGCGCGCTGGATGGCTTGGCCCATATTGCCGGGCAACAAGTCGCCGACACGCACACCTGCATCACCCACGCACAAGCCCACGGAACAAGCCGCCAGTTGCATAAATGCATCGTGGCCGACACCGCACATGCGGTGTTCAATGGCCGCGTGCAGGTGCATCCCGGCGCGCAAAAAACGGACTCTGCCCAGTCCAGCCGCACGCTGCTGATGGGGCCCAAGGCACAGGTCAATACGTTGCCGCAGTTGGAGATCAGCGCCGACGACGTGCGTTGCACCCACGGCGCGACGGTGGGCCAGCTCGACAGTGAAGAGGTGTTCTACCTGCAAAGCCGGGGCCTCTCACCCGAGGCCGCGCGCAGCCTGTTGACCTACGCTTTTGCAGCCGAGGTGATTGCGCGTATTCCCGTTGCATCGGTGCGCCAGCAACTGCAAGACGCCGTGTTGCAACACCGGGGAGCAGGGTTATGAGCGCCGCCGCCCTCAGCCTCGCGGTGCGGGATGCTTTGTCTCCGTACACCTCAGCATCACCAACGGCCCCGTTGGTATCGAAGATGTTGGATCTAGACCGCGTGCGCGCAGATTTTCCCATTCTTGAAACCACCGTCGGCAGTAAACCGCTGGTGTACCTGGACAACGCCGCCTCCAGCCAAATGCCAATGCCCGTGATGGAGCGCATGCTGCGCTACCAACGCCAAGAGCATGCCAACATCCACCGCGCGGTGCATTACCTGTCCGAGACGGCCACCGCTGCCTACGAAGCCGCGCGGCGCACGGTGCAGCAGTTCATCCACGCCCGCGAAGCACGTGAAGTGATCTTCACCAGCGGCACCACCGACAGCATCAATCTGGTCATGCACGGCTGGGGTCGCAAGTTCATCAACGCGGGTGACGAGATCATCATTACCGTGCTGGAGCACCATTCCAATATCGTGCCGTGGCACATGCTGTGCGCTGAGAAGGGTGCCACGCTCAAGGTGGTGCCCATCAACGACGCGGGCGAATTACAACTAGATGTTTACGAGACGTTGTTCAGCGAACGCACCCGGCTGGTCTGCCTGGGCCATGTGTCCAACGCGCTGGGCACTATCAACCCGGTGAAGGACATGATTGCCACAGCCCACGCGCTTGGTGTTCCGGTACTGCTCGATGGCGCACAAGCGGTGCCGCACCTGCAGGTGGATGTGCAAGACCTGGACTGCGACTTCTACGCCTTCTCGGGCCACAAGCTGTGCGGCCCCACTGGCATTGGCGTGCTGTATGGCCGCGCGGAGTTGCTCGAAGCCATGCAGCCCTTCAAAGGCGGTGGCGACATGATCCACACCGTCACGCTGGAAAAATCCACCTACGCGCCCATTCCCAACAAGTTTGAAGCCGGCACGCCGCCCATTGCCGCTGCGATTGGCTTGGCCGCCGCCATCGACTACCTGCAGGCCTTGGGAATGGGCGCGATTGCCGCGCATGAACACAGCCTGCTGCAATACGCCACCGAGCAACTCGCACGCATGCCTGGTGTGCGTTTGATTGGTACCGCACGAGAGAAAGCCGCCGTGCTGTCCTTCGCCTTGCAAGGCATTCACCCGCACGATGTGGGCACGCTGCTCAATGCCGAAGGCGTGGCGGTGCGCACCGGCCACCACTGCGCGCAACCCCTGATGCAGCGCCTGGGCGTGCCCGCTACGGCGCGCGCCTCGTTTGCGTTCTACAACACCCCTGCCGAGGTGGATGCCTTGGTAGCGGGTATTCGCAGCGTGCAACAGGTTTTTGCCTGACAGCCAGCAAGGAAACACCATGAGCGCAGACCCCAAAGCCCTGTACCAGGAAGTGATCCTGGACCACAACAAAAAGCCGCGCAACTACGGCACGCTGGAGCACGCCAGCCACCAGGCCGAAGGTCTGAACCCGCTGTGCGGCGACCACATTTACATAGCGCTCAAACTGGCCGATGATGCGGTGGAGTCCATCGCCTTCCACGGTGAATCATGTGCCATCTGCAAGGCATCGGCCTCCATGATGACCATGGCCGTTAAAGGCAAGACCCCTGCGCAGGCCGAGCAACTGGTGCATGCATTTGTAGACATGGCCACCGGGCGCGAATCAACCCATGACGCAAGCCCAGCGTTACCCGGCATGGCACGCCTGGCGGTGTTCTCCGGCATCCGCGATTTGCCCATGCGCGTGAAGTGCGCCATCTTGCCCTGGCACACCTTGCAGGCCGCACTCAACAGCCAAACCAGCGCGACCACCGAAGCGCAAAGCGACCCCGCAGCGGCCCCCAAAGCAGCCTAACTGCACCCTAGGAGCACACCATGCCCAAGATTACCGACATCGAATCCACCCCCAACCCCAACGCCGTCAAGTTCATCCTGCGTGAGCCGCTGTCGTGGGGCATTGCGCATTCCTACGAGAACGCAGC
>JBDTAG010000065.1:0-6624 GCA_039924745.1 Rhodoferax sp. | reverse complement strand
GCGCTGGGCCGCAGAGTTGACCTTAAATCGGGTGGTTACCTGATCGTGGACCAGACGGAAGCATTGACAACTGTTGATGTGAACACCGGCGGTTTTGTCGGCGCCCGCAATTTTGACGATACGATTTTCAAGACCAATCTGGAGGCGGCCCAGGCCATTGCGCGGCAACTGCGTTTGCGCAATTTGGGTGGCATCATCATTGTTGACTTCATTGACATGGTGCGTGAAGACCACCGCGACGCCGTGTTGGCAGAGTTTCGTAAACAGTTGTTGCGGGACAGAGTCAAGACGATGGCAGGCGGGTTTTCCCAGCTTGGCTTGGTGGAGATGACGCGCAAGCGGACCCGTGAATCGCTGGCGCATATGTTGTGCGAGCCTTGCGGCGCCTGCCAGGGCAAGGGCATTGTCAAGACGCCTCGTAGCGTCGCCTACGATATCTTTCGTGAGATTCTGCGTGAGGCGCGGCAGTTCAATCCGCGCGAGTTTCGCGTGGTGGCATCGCCCAAGGTCATCGAGCTGTTTTTAGACGAAGAGAGTCAGCATTTGGCAGGGTTGAGTGAATTCATTGGCAAGCCTGTTTCGCTGCAGAGTGAGGCTGCTATGGGTCAAGACCAGTACGATATTGTTCTTTTGTAGCCCATCACTTTTGAAGTTCTGCAACCACCGTGCACTCCACCATTCAAAGCCGCTCGCCGGTTCCAATATTGACCTACCACCAAGTGGCCGAAGCAGCGCCTAAAGGCTCGGGGTTTCGCAGTTTGAGTGTTGCGCCCGTCGACTTTGAACGTCAGATGGCTTTCCTTCATGGTCTGGGTTACCACGGTCTGTCAATGACGGCCTTGCTGCCGTATTTGCGTGGTGAGCGCAAAGGCAAAGTGTTTGGTATCACCTTTGACGATGGTTACCTCAACAACCTAACCCATGCTTTGCCCGTTTTGCAATGGTACGGTTTTTCGTCCACTTGCTATATCGTCAGTGGCCTATTGGGGCAAACCAATAGTTGGGACGCCACCATGGGTGTTCCGTCTTCCGAGCTCATGTCGGCATCGCACTTGCGCCAATGGGTGGCAGGTCGCCAAGAAGTCGGTGCGCATACCCGCAACCATGTTCGCTTGCCGGATTTGGATGTTATGGCGTGCAATTCAGAAATTGCGTTGTGCAAAGAGGATTTGGAACACATTACGGGTACCGCTGTGAACCATTTTTGCTATCCCTATGGCGAATTCACACCAGCGCATGTGGCTATGGTCAAGCAAGCCGACTACATGACTGCGACCACCACGCGGCGGGGCCGATGCCAGTTGGGTGACAGCCTTCTGGAGTTGCCGCGCGTGCCGGTTCTACGCCGCACCAATCGGCTCTTGCTGTGGTGGAAGCTGGTTTCTCAATACGAAGACCGGCGGCGGTAATGGGGGTCGTTGGAACGCCCAGACGCCTCCGCATAGCGGTTTTGAACCGGATTTTTCGCCCAACCGGGGGCGGGGCAGAGCGATATTCCATCGCACTAGTGGAGCAGCTTGCGGGGCAGCATGACATCCATGTCTTTGCGCAGCAAATTGATCACCAATGGCCAGGTGTCACCTACCACCGCATTTCCAGGCCTTTTGATAAGCCACGCTGGATCAACCAGTTATGGTTTGCGTTGTCCACATGGTGGCAGACGTGCGATGGATTTGATGTCGTCCACTCGCATGAAAATACTTGGCATGGCCAAATCCAAACTGTGCATGTGGTGCCAGTGAAGCACAGTCTATTGCAAGGTCGTAAGGGTTGGCGCTTGGTCTTGCGGTGGGTCAAAATTGTGACCAGTCCACGTTTGTTGACCTATCTAGGCTTGGAGTATTTTCGGTACCAACCGAAACCAGATCGTCGCATTGTTTTGGCGTCTGAGAGTTTGAAAGCCGTGATGGCACAGAGCTTTCCTGCATCTGTGCCAGTCTTGCAGGTGGTTACGCCTGGCGTAGCCAACGTGCCCGGTATCGCAACTGCGGAGCAAAAGGTTGCTGCCAGATCTAAATTGGGTTTACCTGCTCGGGGGCGCTGCGTCTTGTTTGTGGGAAATGATTACCGCAAAAAGGGACTGAACGCCGTGCTTGGCGCATTGCCCCAGCTACCCGAAGATTGCTACGTCGCGGTAGTGGGCAATGCCGCGCAAATAGCTGGGTTCAGGGAAGCGGTGGAGACGAGTGGTAGGCAACATCGCGTGTTCTTCTTGGGTGCACTAAATAGTGTGGATGAAGCCTACCAAGCCGCAGATTGTTTGGCGCATCCCACTTTGGAAGATACCTTTGCTATGGTAGTGCTTGAGGCCTTGGCAAACGGACTGCCTGTAGTTGTTAGCGATGTTCAGTACTGTGGCATAGCAGGCTTGCTGGCACATGGTGAAAATGCGTTGGTGTTGAAAGATCCACGTGACACGGCGGCTTTGGGTCATGCATTGCTGCGCATTTTGACCGACGGTACTTTGGCTAAGAAACTGGCGGACAACGGCCTGCTTTTTGCGCGGCGACATCTTTGGTCTGAGCAAGCTAGTCTGCAAGAGACGATCTACCGATCGGTGAATCTAAAGGCTGGATTCTGAAGCGTTCTTGGAAACAAAGGATTCCAAACCCATTTTGTATAACCGCGCATAGTGGCCGTTCGTTGCAATGAGTTCTTGGTGTGTTCCAATTTCCATAATGCGTCCCGCATCCATGGCGACAATGCGGTCGGCGTGCATTATGGTAGAAAGCCTGTGTGCGATGACAAGAGTGGTTCGGTTGAGCATCAGACCCTGCAAAGCCTCTTGGACGGCGCGCTCGGACTCGGTGTCAAGTGCTGAAGTGGCTTCATCCAAAATCAGGATCGGTGCGTCCTTATAAAGCGCCCTGGCAATGGCAAGGCGCTGACGTTGCCCACCCGAAAGCTGCATGGCGTTGTGGCCGACAATGGTATCAATGCCCTGCGGCAAATCCCCAACCAAAGACCCCAAATTCGCCGCACGCAAACATTCTGTTACCCGGCTGCGAATGACATCCATCCCCAAAGCCACGTTGGCCGCAATGCTGTCATTGAGCATGATCACATGTTGGCTGACAAAGGCAAACTGGGAACGCAGGGAGTGTAAATTCCAATCTCGAATGTCATAGCCGTCCAGCAAAATGCTACCTGTGCTGGCATCCAAGAACCGCGGCAGCAGGCTTACCAGTGTGGATTTTCCTGCACCCGATGCACCGACGATAGCGATGGTTTCGCCCGAAGCTACTGATAAGTCAAGGTTGTGAATGACAGGTGCTGAGCCGGCCGCGTAATGAACACTGACCTGCTTGAATTGAAGGTCTCCCTTAGCCCGTGATTTGGAAAAAAAGCCTTCTGTTTCGTTTGGTGTTGACTCGATTAGCGTCAACCCGCGCTCCAGCGCCGCCAGTCCCCTGGTTATGGGACTAGACACCTCAGAAAGTTGCCGAATAGGCGCAATGATCATCAGCATAGCGGTGACGAAGGCTACAAATCCGCCCACTGATGTGCCGCTCGTTGCGCTTTGTGCAAGTGCAACCGAGATGACAGCCGAAAGTGCAACGGCAGCGAGCATCTGGGTCATTGGCGTCATGGCAGCGCCAGCCACGGTTGACTTCATAGCCAACCGACGCATGGACTCACCCAACGATTCAAATCGTGCGGCCTGCGATTGCTGCGCCGAGTACAAACGCACATCTTTGTGTGCCAATACATTTTCTTCCACCACATAGGCCAAGTTGTCCGTTGCTTCTTGATTGGCCTTGGTGAGTTTGTGAAGTCGCGATGTCAGTTTGCGCATGACCCACGCTACGGCAGGAAAGATTGCGACTACGATCAGAGTGAGTTGCCAGTTAAGAAAAAGCAGGTAGCCCATTAATGCGACGAGTGTGAGGGCATTGCGAGTAAGGCTTAACAGTGAGTTGACCAGCATGGACGCTCCGGTTTGCGTCTCATAAACGATCGCATTGGACAGAGAGCTGGAGCTGTGTGTGGAAAACAGTTGCAGGTGTGCGAACAATATTTTGTTGAACATTGCATTGCGCAACTTTGCCAATCCATTATTGGTAATATTGGCCAGCCCTACTTGGGACATGTAACCAGACAATCCTCGGACTCCAAATATTGTCAGCAAAACAACCGGAACCGTCCAAATCGCAAGTTCGCCTTTGCGAAATCCGCGCTCTAAAAGAATGTTGAACATCGCCGGTATGAGCGGCTCAGTTGCTGCACCCAAAATTGCACCGACTGCCACTACGATCCAAGTCCGAGGCGATTTTCCAAAGTAGGGCCACAATGGCCGAATGCGCTGGTACAAACTTCGAGGTTTATGCAATTGTTGCTGCCCGAGTTCGCCCACATTCTTTCCATCAATGGCCATATGAGCGTCCCGCTGGATGCTGACTGAACACCTGAGCAGACGAAGTGCTGCGCACACCCGCTGCCAGCAAAAGCCCAAGACTGATACAGAAAAAGTCACCGATCCAGTCGTCGTATAGCGTTGAATTGAACAAGCAGGCGATTGCCATGGCCGCCAACACGGATAGCGTTGCACGCTGCAGGCCGGTTGGAAATTGCAGTGCGTCGCGCAAAATACATACCATTAGTGCAATAAGCAGCAATGTTCCGCCCACACCCAGTTCAACTCCCCACAATAAATATTCTTGGTGAGGGTTGCTATGGTTGCCTGCTCCGAACAGTAGCGTTGCATTTTTCTCACCTTCAAACTGTTTGATGGCCGGAGTCCATGCGCCTACCCCGTGGCCATATACAGGTTTCGCCTCAATGGCTTGAACAGAACGACGCCAAGCATTCAAACGCCAACCGGATGAGTCAGCAGTGGCGACCCGCTGACTCTTGGAGTAGTTCACACTTTCGCTGAAAATCTTGGTCACACGTTCGTGAACTTGTGTTGACAGAAAAGATAGGCCTATCAAAACAACCAAAGGCGTCACGACCATGGTTGCCAATCGAAAACGCTTTGGCATGGCCCACATGACAGCCAAGGAAAGAGAAGACAAAGCGACAAGGTAGCCTGTGCGTCCTTCCAACAAAAGGAGTGCATCGGCCAATGCAAGTAACGAAGCGACAAACCCTATCCACTTGGCCCACAGGCCTTGGTCTCTCAGGTGCCAAAAGACTGCTGCTGCGGCGGCAAGCATGATGGACTGGTCCAAATAGGTGGAGAAGACTACGTAATTGGTAGATCCACCAGCGGCCCAAGGAATCGGAATGCCGACGAACATCAACCAAGAGCTGAGCAATAAAAATCCCTGACCACCGGCGTAAAACAAAAGACCCATGCGTGCTTCGCGTGGCGTGCGGATGAAGCAAACCATTAACAAAATGCCCATCAGCTTTGCATGTTTGACATAGCTGTACAAGGCCGATTGAGTATCGGCCTCTGTCCAAAACAGGCTGAGCGCAAACAAGATCAATATGCCAAGGATCAGGCGTGTCGTCCATAGTTGGCCTAAAGCAGAATCACGTCTTTGGGACAACAGGCTACCAATCAGATAAACCAAGCCGAACGAAAATAGTAAAACCTTGGCGAGGCTGATCCACGCAATGGGCAGGCTAATTGACAGCGCAGCAAGGCACACTACAAAAAGACGCACATTCCATGTCGCAGGTCGTTGCGAAGTTTCTGACGCTATGGGGCTTGCTTCAAGCATCGTTTGCGGGATGCTTGGGGGCTTGCCACTCGGTGCCCTTTTGTAGTTCGATGGCTTTCGCATATCGGTAAAACGTGCCTTCGAAGTTACCCAGTGCAATAACAAAGCCCGCCCAGCCGTCAAGGAAACCCAGTTTGAAAATGTAGTGTTTCACAAAGGCCCAGACGCCGTGAGAAAGTGCCGTGCCCATGGATAAACGCTTATCAACCAAGCGCTGAGCGCCCAAGCTTGAATAGCGATTGGACTTGTGCATGACCTCGCCCATGTTCTTAAATGGGAATTGCCAGATAGGGTTTTGCAAATGCCCAATGGGCTTGTTGGTCTTCAAGATGTAGCCTTCGTGCACCGGCTTTAGGTCGTACTCCATCGCGCCATTTCGGAAAAGCTGAGGTTGACGGTAGTTGGGATACCAGCCCGAATGTTTGATCCAACGGCCCATGAAGTAATTGCGACGCGGCATCCAGTACACATCGGCTGCATTCTGGTTGTTAGTGATCTCGCGAATTTCTTGCGCAGCTTGCGGCGTGCAACGTTCGTCTGCATCTAGGCTGAAAATCCATTCATGCGTACAGGCTGCAAGTGCGCTATTTCGTAGCGCACCAAAGCCTTTGAAATCCACTTGCACGACTTTCGCACCCAAGCGTGCAGCGATCTCAGGTGTGCCATCGGTGCTCCAAGAGTCCACCAGTATCACTTCGTCGGCCCATTGCACGCTGTCGATGGTCGCGGCAACTTTTTCGGCTTCGTTGAAGGCGATGAGATAGACGGAAATTTTGCTCATCAGGGGTGGTAGTATTCGGCCACTCGGCACGTAGCAGTAAGCTGCCAGCCGGGTAGTCTAGTTCAAAATGAATGTTCCCTATCTTGTTTCCGTGGTCATCACGACCTATAACCGCAGCGACGCTTTGCTGGCGGTGCTCACGGGCTTGGCCCGTCAGACTGACAGCAACTTTGA
>JBDTAG010000064.1:0-12479 GCA_039924745.1 Rhodoferax sp. | reverse complement strand
GTCGATGTACTGACCCTGCAAGAACTGAAGATGACAGACGACAAATTCCCCAAAGATGCGTTTGAGGCCATCGGCTACCACGCGCAATGGTTTGGGCAAAAGACTTACAACGGTGTGGCGCTGCTGTCGCGCATGCCAGCCACGGACATCGTTAAAAACATCCCAGGTTTTGACGACGAGATGGCACGGGTGATTACCGGTACCGTAGATGGCGTACGCGTGGTCGGCGGCTATTTCCCCAACGGCCAAGAGCCTGGCAGCGACAAGTTTGAATACAAGATGGAATGGCTCAAAAGCCTGCGCCAGTGGATCAAGTCTGAACTGGAGGTGCATCCCAAACTGGTGCTCATGGGCGACTACAACATCACCTTCGATGACCTGGACGTGTGGGACCCGATCGGCCTGCAGGACACCATCCACTGCACTGAAGAAGAACGCTACCAGTTGCGCGCGTTGGTCGCGCTGGGTCTGCATGACAGCTACCGCCTGTTTGACCAAGGCGCCAAGAGCTACTCGTGGTGGGACTACCGCAACGCGGGTTTCACACGCAACCGCGGTATGCGCATTGACCACATTTTGGTCAGCAACGCACTCAAACCCTCAGTAATAGCCTGCGCCATCGACAAGCTGCCTCGCAAGAACGAACGCCCAAGCGACCATGCCCCAGTCGTGGTGACGCTGGGGCCGTTGTAAGTCGATTTACTACAAATTTAATAGCGACATATTCATATTCCACGAGGGCTAGAGGCCAATTTACTCTAAACCCAACTCCTGAATCTTGCGGGTAATGGTGTTGCGACCAATACCCAGTTTCTGCGCTGCCTCGATGCGCCGACCCTTGGTGTTGGCCAAAGCGGCAAGGATCAGTCGCGATTCGAAACGGTGCGTTAGCGCATCCCACACGTCGGTACGGCCTGAACTCAGCAGCGCACTGGCCTCGGCCTCCAGCTCGGCTTCCCAACCCTCAGACATGCTGGGGGATAGGGACGCGTGGACGGGCAGTGCTGGCGGTACGTGCGCCAAAGCACCCGCCGATACCACCGTTACACGTTCGGGTGGGGCTACCGGCGCCGCGCCCACGTTGGGCTCGGTCGCCAAGCGCACGCCGATCTCCGGCGGCAAATCCTTGGCCTCCACCATTTGTGCGGGTGCCATCACCGTCAACCAGTGGCATACGTTTTCGAGCTGGCGCACATTGCCCGGGAAGTTAAAACCTTCAAGCCAAACCAGCGCTGCATCCGATATCCGCTTGGGCTCCACGCCAAGCTGCTGGGCACTCTGTTGCAGGAAGTGCCGAGTCAGTGGGGCAATGTCTTCCTTGCGCTCGCGCAGGGCTGGTAGTCGCAAGCGGATGACGTTCAGGCGATGGAACAAGTCTTCGCGAAAACCACCGTCTTTGACACGCTGCTCCAAGTCCTGGTGGGTGGCAGCGATCACACGCACATTGGTTTTGACCGCGCTGTGGCCACCCACGCGGTAGAAATTTCCGTCGCTCAGTACCCGTAGCAAGCGGGTCTGTAGTTCAAACGGCATGTCGCCAATTTCATCCAGAAACAGCGTTCCCCCGTCGGCTTGCTCAAAGCGGCCGCGGCGCATGGTTTGCGCGCCCGTGAAGGCACCGCGTTCATGGCCGAAGAGTTCGCTTTCCAGCAGATCCTTGGGGATGGCCGCGGTGTTGATCGCTACAAAAGGGCCATTGGCGCGGGGCGAATGCTTATGCAGCGCGCGCGCCACCAGCTCTTTGCCCGAACCCGATTCTCCGGTAATCATCACCGTCACGTTGCTCTGGCTCAAGCGACCAATCGCGCGAAAAACATCCTGCATCGCAGGTGCTTGGCCGAGCATTTCGGGTGTGTCGCTCATGCGCTCTTCGCTCACCTCTTCACGCTGGCTTTCTTCCACCGCACGGCGGATCAGCTCCACTGCCTTGGGCAAATCAAAGGGCTTGGGCAAGTATTCAAATGCACCGCCCTGAAAGGCGCTGACCGCGCTGTCCAGATCAGAGAATGCCGTCATGATGATGACGGGCAAGCCTGGGTGTTTGGCCTTGACCTTTTCCAACAGATCCAAACCAGAGCCCCCGGGCATACGGATGTCGCTCACCAGAATTTGCGGGCCTTCGTCGTCAGCGGCAGTATTCAGCGCAGCCAGCACATCACGAGGATTGGAGAAGCTGCGTGTGGGCAGGTGCTCGCGCAACAGCGCCTTCTCCAGTACGAAGCGTATGGACTGGTCATCATCTACTATCCAAATTGGCTTCATTATTTTTGTGTCCCCTACAGTTTCACGGTAACGGAATCAAGATTTTGAAATCCGTACGGCCTGGCACGCTATCGACCTCGATCAATCCATGGTGCTGCTGTACAAAAGTTTGTGCCAGTGTCAGCCCCAAGCCGGAGCCGCCTTCCCTGCCCGACACCAGCGGATAGAAAATGCGGTCCTTGATCGAATCTGGTACGCCAGGTCCGTTGTCAATGACATGCAATTCCAATGCCAACCGATAGCGCTGCTTTCCGAAAGTGATCTGGCGCAGCACACGGGTGCGAAAAGTGAGGTTGGCATCACCCGCTGCGATGCGCTCGGCCAAGGCCTGGCAGGCGTTGTGCGCGATGTTGAGCACACTCTGAATCAGCTGTTCATGGTCTCCGCGAAATTCGGGGATGGACGTGTCGTAGTCGCGGATGACGCGCAGGCCTTTAGGGAACTCGGCGAGGATCAGAGAGCGCACGCGTTCGCACACTTCATGGATATTGACGTCCGTCACCAGATGCGGTCTGCGATGGGGTGCCAACAGACGGTCCACCAGGCTTTGCAATCGATCGGCCTCACGGATGATGACCTGCGTGTATTCGGTCAACTCGGTCGACTCCATCTCCATTTCAAGCAACTGTGCTGCACCACGAATGCCACCCAGCGGATTCTTGATCTCATGGGCCAGGTTGCGAATCAACTCTTTGTTGGTCTGGGCCTGTTCAGCCAACCGCTCTTCGCGGTCTTGCCGGGTCTGTTGTTCCAGTGGCACCATTTCGACGATGATGGATTCGACCGGCTCCGTCCACGCGATGATGACATGCACGGGCATCGGTTCGGCCGCAGCGCGTTTGAGAAAGGCGTCGTAGCGCAATACGGCAAACGCGTTCTCACGCACGCCGCTCAGTGCATTTTGCAACAGTGAAGGCTCGGTGAAAGCGTCCGACAAACACGAGCCAACGATTGAGCGCCGTGAAATACCCATGGCATCTTCCAACGCTGCATTGGCGAACACCACATCGGCGTTTGGACACACCACCGCGACCAAGGTGGCGAGCAGATCAAAAGACTGGTACTGGGCGGCCCCGTCCACAGCGCTTAGCTCAATGCGGCGCGCTGGTATTGCTGGCTTGCGGCGCGGCTCCAGGAATGCGGGTAAGCTCCCGACGGATGCCTTCAATGTCGCTTTCATTGCGGGCGATACTGGCCTTCATTTCTGCCACGCGGTCAATGTATTTTTGGTTGTTACGCGTCTCGGGGCCAAGTTTTTCCGGCTCGCCGTTGTTGTAATCCTTTAACAACTCAGCGTGGCGCGATTCAGCCTTTTTTAACTCGGATTCCAGAATCAGACGTGAATCGGAGTCTTTGGCGCGTTGGTCACTGGCGTCCACACGTTGATTGGGTTGACTTGCAGAGGCCATACGGCTTGCCGCACGTTTGGGCGCTTGGATGACTGTGACATTGCCACCGGCAATTAGTTTGCAGTTTTTGGCTTGGGCTTCGGGTATTGAATTGGTGTATTCGTTGCCGCACCGGTAGATGCGGTCTTGGGCCCAACTGCTGGTCCCCACCAAGCTTGCTAACAAAGGTATCAATAAAACAATTTTCATTCTGTGTCCACGCAACGATGTGCAGGCTGGAGGGTCAGTATGCGTCAAAACCCACAAAAAACAAAACCCCGGCACCGCAAAGATTGTTGTTGGACTGCTATTGCGACAAATGGTTTCAAAAAAAAGGACGGCAATTGCCGTCCTTTTTCATACAAACCCTGTTTTAGACGTTTACAGAGAGAAATACATATCGAATTCAGCCGGATGCACCGACATGCGCATACGCGTCACTTCGGTCATCTTCAGTTCAATGTAGGCATCAAGCATGGAGTCAGTGAACACGCCGCCCTTGGTCAAGAAGGCACGGTCTTTGTCCAAACATTCCAGAGCCTGGTCCAGGCTGTGGCAGACGGTCGGCACCAACTTGTCTTCTTCGGGAGGCAAATGGTACAAGTCTTTGCTAGCCGCTTCGCCAGGGTGGATTTTGTTCTCCACGCCGTCGAGACCCGCCATCAACAGGGCGGCAAAGCCCAGGTACGGGTTCATCAGTGGATCGGGGAAACGGGCTTCCACGCGGCGGCCTTTGGGGTTGGCCACAAACGGAATACGGATGGAGGCAGAGCGGTTCTTGGCAGAGTAAGCCAACTTGACCGGAGCCTCAAAGTGCGGAACCAGGCGCTTGTAGCTGTTGGTGCCGGGGTTGGTGATGGCGTTCAAAGCACGGGCGTGCTTGATGATGCCGCCGATGTAGTAGAGCGCGAAGTCAGACAGACCTGCATAGCCGTCACCCGCAAACAGGTTCTTGCCGTCTTTCCAGACCGACTGGTGCACGTGCATGCCGGAGCCGTTGTCGCCGTGGTAAGGCTTAGGCATGAAGGTAGCAGTCTTACCGTAGGCATTGGCCACGTTGTGGATCACATACTTTTGCAGCATGGTCCAGTCCGCACGCTCAACCAAGGTGCTGAAACGGGTACCGATTTCGTTCTGGCCCGCGCCCGCCACTTCGTGGTGGAACACTTCGACAGGTATACCAACCGATTCCAGAATCAGGGACATCTCGGCGCGCATGTCTTGCGTGCTGTCGACTGGGGGCACCGGGAAGTAGCCGCCCTTGACCGTGGGACGGTGACCGCGGTTGCCGCCTTCGAGCTTGGAGCCGGTGTTCCAAGGTGCTTCGTATTCGTCGATTTCGTAGAAGGTGTTGTTGGGCTCAGTGCTCCAACGCACGCCATCAAAGATGAAGAATTCTGGCTCGGGGCCGAAGAACGCTGCATCGCCAATACCAGATGCTTTCAAATACGCTTCGGCGCGCTTGGCAATGGAACGGGGGTCGCGGTCATAGGCCTTGCCGTCGGCAGGCTCCACCACATCACAGGTCATGATGATGGTGGTTTCTTCAAAGAAGGGGTCGATGTTGGCGGTAGCCGGATCAGGCATGAGCAACATGTCCGACGCTTCAATGCCCTTCCAGCCGGCGATGGAAGATCCGTCAAACGCATGGCCGGAAGTGAACTTGTCTTCGTCAAAATGCGAAACAGGCACCGTGGTGTGCTGCTGCTTGCCGCGGGTATCGGTGAAGCGGAAGTCAACAAACTTGACCTCGTTCTCTTTCACCATCTTCATCACGTCTGCGACGGTCTTGGCCATCAAATACTCCTGTTGCTCGGTTATAAAAAATTCACCCAGTCCACAACGCAGCTTTTGTGCCAACTGCTCTTTGGGCCCGCTTTTTGAAATCAGACGCTATTCTCCTCCGAGAACGCCTGATTTTTTGGTGTCTTGCCAATCGTCGCGCACCAAAACGGTATTTGATTGGACCGCACTAACTTGGTGCGAAACCAACAATGCACCAATTTAGGGATATTTAAACGCTTGCTTACTCCAATGGCATCATGCGCGGCAACGATTGCTGAACTATTGGCTCAGCGGTCTGGGTGACCAAGGGCACCGCCACACTGGGATCGACCCCGTTCATCTGGCGCATGTCGCGCAGCACGAATAGGCAATAGTGGGTAAACCACAACGCAGAAAACGCAAACACCAGCATGTAAATCCAGATCGCCAATGGTGCCAAAAACACAAACCAGGGCGGAAAGAAAGCCCCCGATGCCCAAACCATGCTCGGTGCAGCACCCAAATAGCCGCACAGAACGCCCATGCCCAACAGCTGGGGGCGATGCGCTTTCAAGATGCTAAGGCGCTCTTCTCTGCTGGCATGGGATGCCAATGCGTCAAACGCCATCACACGGTAGGTCAGCCAACCCCAAATCAGTGGCGGCAAAACCAACACCAATGGTGGCACCAGCCACAACGGAATCGAAATCACCAACGCCAGCAACGCTAACAACGAAGATCCCAACGACCACACCAGACTGTGTACCCATGTGGCGCCATGCCGCTCTTCAAGATCAGGGAAGCGGCGTTTGGCAACCAGACGCACCAGCATGGGCGTCATCATCACGGCCACGATCAACATACACACGACGACGATGATCGGCGTCACGGTGAATATGACAATCAACGGAGCGAGCACCGTTTTGATGCGCCCCAGACCCATGGTGTCTAACCAGGACCAGCCGAAGTTGACGAAACTTGAGGACTCCAGCAACAAACGGATATGGTCCATCGCGTAGTCCCAGAACAAATATCCCGCCCCGACCGTGGAAGCGATGACGAGGGCCAACGGCAACATGGACAACAGCATGACCCGTGGACGCAGGCAGTAGAGCGCCGCGCGCCAGAATGAATCGATTAGCAGGTTCATGGCGCGAGCATAACGTGCTGGGAAACTGAGGCTGCGTTACACCAAACCAAACACTATGGACTTTTAACCGACAGCTTCTGCAAATCATCGGCCCGAAGCCAGCGCCATTGGCCCGGCGCCAAATCGTCTGGCAGCTCCAGCGCCCCGATACGGGAGCGGTGAAGTCCTTCCACCCGATTGCCTACCGCAGCCAGCATGCGCTTGACCTGGTGGTATTTGCCCTCAGTCAACGTCAGGCGCAAGTGCAACGCAGCACCATCAGCATCCACAATTTCGCATGCGGCAGCACGCACGGGTTTGGGATCGTCGTCTAGCACCACGCCTGCCAGCAATCGTTGCACTTGTTTGTCATCCAGCGGATGCTTGGCCGTCACTTCATAGACCTTGGGACTGTGCTTCTTGGGCGAACTCATCTGGTGGATGAATTGGCCATCGTCGCTCAGCAGAAGCAAGCCTGTTGTGTCCTGGTCCAACCGGCCGACCGCTTGCACGCCCTGCACCGCACTCTTTTGCGGCCGCAGACGCAGGGGCGACGGCAACAGCGTGTAGATGCTGGGGTAGGTAGATGGCTTTTGCGAGCATTCGGTGCCAGCGGGTTTATTGAGCAGCACATAGGCTTTCTCAAAATACTCCCAGTCCACACCTTGAACCTTGAAGCGCAACCCAGTCGCTACGAATTCCATAGCTGCATCGGTATAAACGGCGAGGGCTAGCGGGTCATTTTCCTTATAAACCTGAACAAAACCCTGTTGTATCAACCCCGCGCACACGCGCCGGGTGCCAAAGCCTTGTGAATAGAGTATTTCCTGTAATTGCATGGTGTGTCGTGTTGAATCGGGCCAATGTTAATGCCTGCGCGCACCGTTTCGCAGCTATTAATAGCTGCGTTGTTGGCTAAATCGCAGTAGACTGGAAGCAATAAAACGAGCCACATCAGATGGACGAACCAAGGGTGTGGAATATGTTTTTTGCGTTATGTTTCGTTTTGGGCCTGGGTTTGGGAGCAGCGGTACTCTACCTCTACCAGCGCCGACAAATCCGCACCCAACGTCGCATCCCACGTGACTGGCCGCTTGTGGTGCGCCCTTTAGTCAACAACCGCGAGAAACTGGCGTGGGTCTGGCTGGCCAAAGTGATGTTTGACCAGCAAATCCTCGTCAAACTCCCGGTCACACGCTTCACCGCACCTAAACCCGGCACGGACGCCGCACATTGGTACCACCTGCTCAACGGCGTGTATTGCACATTCACCGTCTGCAGTATGGAGGGTCACATCATCGGCTGTATCGATGTACCCGGTCCGCAGGGATTGTCGATGAGCAACCAGACGATCAAGCACAACTTGCTGTCGCACTGTGGCATTCACTACCTCGTGGTGGACCCCAGCAACCTGCCGCATTTGATCCAGATTCGCACTGCCTTTTTGGGCGAACATGCTGCCCGCGGCAATGGCTTCAACAGCCAATTGGAATCGCAATTCAAGGATGTGCGCGAAAACCTGCATGCCATCGTGGACCGAAAACGCAGCGGTATCAGCAGCGCAGTTGCCCAATTGGACGCAGCGATGCCCAACACTTCGGATTACGGAGACAGCCAGCAACTGGCGCCTGGCTGGGAGCAAAACTCATTTGTGACACCGCTGGACAGCCGCTCGGCGAACCTGGGGCCCTAGTCGCATAACCGCAACTTGCTTGCGGCTCGATTAGCCTGCTAGCCCGTCCACGGCTTGAAACATGGCTTGGCGGGCCTGCACAATGATCTGCGCACGCCAAACATTGGTATCAACATAGAACGCGTCCATCACTTGCCGTTTGATTGCGTTTTGAAGTGATTCAGGTGCCTCTGGGTGCAGATGTAGCCAATGATCGGCACGCAGTGCACCCAGCATTTCCAGAATAGGCAAAGTGCCATATTCCATCGCGATGCCGGTGTACTCGGCTTGCGGGCACTCCTCGTAGACCGCACACCACATCATGCCGGTCAGTCGTGCGGAATTGGACGAACCGTCGTACATTGAAGTCACCGGGGTCGCGCCAGCACCGCCCCACCATGCACGGGCGCGTGCCAAGGCAGCCGCTTCATCCCTGCACGCAAAGATGCGTTCGCCCAAGCCACTGGGCCCCAGGCCCGTGTGCAGGTCCATCCAGGCGATCCGCTTGGCTTTTCGACCGTACGTTTGCAGCACCTGGCGCACAGTCTTGTTGCTCCAGGTTGCATCGGTGCCGCCAAAAAACATTCCATCAGGAAATTCGTGTTGACCCTGCGAAACCGCAGATTGGTAACTTGCTAAGCCTTCTTTCTCAATATAGGCCGCGATTGCAGCCTGATTTTCGGGCGCTGGCGGCCACTGGGCAGGCAGCAACAAATGGTGCAGATTGCGGTAGGCGGTGTTGACCGGCAGGGGTTTACTGAAATCTTGAAAGTTGCGATTCAGATCAACGTTTTCATGCGTGGTGCGCCGCAGGTTAGAGAACCCATGGGGATTCAGCGCGTGGATGTACAAGACCGCAACGCCCGCAGCGCGCATTTTGTCGCGCCATTCGGCATCGTGTGCGGCATACACCTGCACTCCCGAACCACAAAAGCCTTCGACGCCATGACAAGCGCTGCTAACGATGAACAGGTGTTCGGCATCGGGCGCACCGTCCAGGGCCACATCCATCGCCAAATCTTCGCCATCGCGACCCTTCAAGGGATGGCTATAGCTGTGCAGCGCCATGCCCGCGCTGGCGGCAGCTTCCAAAAATTTGATCCGTGCAGTGGCGTAGGTGGGTGAAAAACAGGCGTGTAGGTCCATAGTCAAATTCTCCCCTCTTCCACCGCATGGCAGGCGATGCGCACCGTGGGCAGTTGCAGGGTTTGGGGTCTCTCGGAGGTGCAGCGCGCATTGGCATGCGGGCAGCGGGGATGAAAAGCACAGCCTTGGGGTGGGCTCAACGGGTTGGGCACCTCCCCAGACACCGGCGTGCGAGCCTGACCAGTGGTGTGCATCTTCGGGATTGCGTCCAGCAGCATGCGTGTGTAAGGGTGGCGCGGCGTGGCGAACAAGGCGTGTTTGTCGGCCAGCTCCACCAGGCGCCCAAGATACATCACACCCACCTGATCCGCCACATGGCGCACAACCGCCAGGTTGTGCGATATGAATAAATAGGTCAGCCCTCGCGCTCGCTGCAGGTCTTTCATAATGTTGAGCACTTGCGCCTGTACGCTCACATCCAAAGCAGAGGTGGGTTCGTCGCAAACCAAAAAGTCGGGTTCAGTGCCCAACGCGCGGGCGATGGAGATGCGCTGGCGTTGCCCGCCAGAAAACTGGTGCGGGTACTTGGACATGTCTTTTGCGCTCAGACCGACCGATTGCAAAAGCTCGCCCACGCGGTCATGCAATGCAGCGGCATCAGCAATCAGCCCATGCTCTTTGAGTGGCTCGCCAATGATGGCTTCCACAGTCCAGCGCGGGTTCAAACTCGCATAGGGGTCCTGAAAAATCATCTGAATACGCTGCCGCAAAGGCTTGCCCTGCGGCGACTTCAGGGTGGCGTGCACATCCTGGCCATCAAAAGCCACACTGCCCCGCGTGGGTTCGTACAAGCCCACCAGCAAGCGCGCCACCGTGCTTTTGCCGCAACCTGACTCACCGACCAACGCCAAAGTTGTACCTTTTTCAATATCAAAGCTGACACCATCGACCGCATGCAACAGCAAGCGCGGCTTACGTTCCAACACGCGGTTCAGCCACGGCGGAGAAACGTCAAAGGTCTTGGCCAGATCCACTGCAGAGACCAGCGCCTGCTTTGTCGCATTGGGTGTGTTCATGTTGACAACCCCACTTGCACTGACTGCGGCGCGTGCAACCAGCAGGCCGCCTGCGTAGCCTGCGCAGCCATCAGATCGGGCCTTTCCTGGTGGCAGCGTTCGAACACTTTGGTGCAGCGGGGGTTGAAGGCACAACCGGAGGGAATAGCGTCCAGGCGCGGCATCGCACCGTCAATCTGGTGCAGCCGCTCGCGGTCCACCGCAATGTCGGGGATGGCTGCCATCAGGCCTTCGGTGTAGGGGTGGGACGGGCTGTTGATCACCGTATGCACCGGGCCGATCTCGACAATGCGTCCAGCGAACATCACGGCCACGCGGTCACAGGTTTCCGCGATCACGCCCATGTCGTGGGTGATCAGCATCACGGCCGCACCATGCTTTTTACAAACGCTTTTGAGCAGCGTGATGATCTGCGCCTGGATCGATACGTCCAGTGCCGTGGTGGGCTCATCAGCGACGATCAGCTTGGGTTCGCCAGCCAGAGCCAATGCTATGACAACACGCTGGCGCATGCCGCCTGAAAACTGGTGTGGATAGTGGTCCATGCGTTGCTCCGCAGCCGCGATGCCAGTCTCTTGCAACAATGCAATCGCGCGCTGGCGCGCCTCATGGGCTGTAACGGGCAGGTGCGTTTGTATGGTTTCGATCAACTGACGACCGATCGTGTACAGCGGGTCTAGCGAAGTCAGCGGGTCTTGAAAAATGGCGCCAATGCGACGCCCGCGGATACGGCGCATGTGCACTTCGTCAAGGTTGTCAATGCGTTCGCCTTCCAGCAGGATCTGTCCGCTGCTGATTCGCCCCGGCGCTTCCAGCAAACCAATGATGGCAGCACTGGTCAGCGATTTACCCGCGCCAGACTCGCCGACGATGCCCAGAATTTCACCCGGAGCAATCGTGAACGAAACGTCGTCCAGCGCGCGCAGTGTTCCGTGCCGCCCCGGAAACTCCACCACCAGATTTTTAACTTGTAAGAGGTTCATGAAGTTGGATTTAGCGCAGGCGTGGATTGAGCGCATCGCGCAACCAGTCGCCCAGCAGGTTCACACTCAATGCGATCAAAACCAACATCATTCCGGGGAAAACGGTGATCCACCAGTTGCCCGAAAACAGGAATTTATTGCCAACCTGGATCAAGGTTCCCAGCGATGGAGAATTGGGCGGCGCGCCGACACCCAGAAACGACAGCGTGGCTTCGGTGATGATGGCGGTAGCCACTTGTATCGTGGCCAGCACCATGACCGGTCCCAGCACATTGGGCAGCACATGCAGCCGCATGATGCGCAGCGGCGCCACGCCGGTCAGGCGCGCGGCCTGCACATACTCCTTGTTGCGCTCTACCAGCGTCGAGCCGCGCACGGTGCGGGCGTATTGCACCCAGCCAGACAGTGAAATAGACAGAATCAGCACCCCGAACACCATCGCCGACGGCGCGTTCGGAAACAGCGCACGCCCCACACCGGCAATCAACAAGGCGATCAGGATGACGGGGAACGACAGCATCACGTCGCACACCCGCATGATGAAGGCGTCCAGTGCGCCCCCCACAAACCCAGCCAACAGCCCCAGGCTGACACCGACAACTGCCGACAGCGCAACCGATGCCAGCCCCACCAGCAACGAAATGCGCGCGCCAAACATCAGGGCCGACAAAATATCGCGGCCCTGGTCGTCCGTGCCCAGCCAATACTTGGGGTTGCCGTCGTGCAGCCAGCGCGGGGGCAGAAAGGCATCTGACAACTCCAGCGTGGCCAGATCAAACGGGTTGTACGGCGCCACCCAGTTGGCAAAGATGGCACAGAACAGGCATACAAAAGCTATTACGCCTGCAGCGATCGCAACTGGAGAGCTGCGAAAGCTGAAAGCCACATCGCTGTGCCAGGCACGCTGGAACCAAGCGGTCATGCCGTACCCAATCACTTGACGGTGATGTACCGCCACATCATGCCGTTATCAGGCCATTGGACCAATTGGATGTTCTTCTTGGCACCCCAATTCAGCGCCTGCTGGTGCAGCGGAATATGACCCACATCGTCCTGGTGGATCTTGATGGCCTCGTGGATCATGGCGTTGCGCTTTTTCATATCGGTCTCGGAGCCCAC
>JBDTAG010000063.1:0-5069 GCA_039924745.1 Rhodoferax sp. | reverse complement strand
TCTTCACCCGCCGCCTGCAGCCGGCTGCCCACATACGCACCTACTCCACCCGAACCCATGATGGCTATCCGCATGAACCGTCTCCCGTTTAACTACCAAAATCAGCAGTATGCCGGGCGGAAGTTGTGGTGCCTGTCGCCTGTGCAGCGCGGCGTGCCTACGAACTCAAATGCCCTTGAGGTCAGCCTTGCGCTCAATGGTGCGCGACACCAGCCCGTACTCTATCGCCTCTTCGGCCGACAGCCACCGGTCCCGCTCAATATCGAGCAACACGTCCTCCACCGACTTGCCAGTCTCGCGCGCGATGGTGCGTGCGATGCGTTCGCGCGCCTTTACGATCTCGCGTGCATGGATCGCAATGTCGCTGGCTGGCCCACCTGCGCCGCCGCTGGGTTGGTGGATCAGGAAGCTGGTGTTGGGCGTGCAGAAGCGCCGCGCGCGCGGCACCGACAAGTACAGGTGGGTGGCGGCGCTGCCCACCCAGCCGGTGCCGATCATGTTCACCGGCGCGGCAATGAAGCGCACCATGTCGTGGATGGCGTCGCCCGATTCGAGGTGGCCGCCCGGCGAGCTGACCAAGATGTCGATGGGGTCAGTGCTGTCGGCGTCCAGCGCGATCAGGCGGCGCGTCACGTCGGCGGCCATCACGTCGGTAACACTGCCGAAGATCAGCAGAGTGCGCGACTTGAAGGCCTTTTCCTCCAGGTACGACGTGCGCGGCTCTGCGGCGGCAGGTGATGTGGTGGTGTCTGGCGTATCCATGGTGCTGTCCTTGTATGGGTGGTTGAACTGCATTGACGAATAAGGCCTGCTTTGTGTGACAACGACACCCCTTCTGCGGTATGGCAACATGGCGTGATGAACGATGAATCCCTGTTGACGACCACGCTGCCCGCCCTGAACCACACCAACCGCCGCAGCCTGGTGCGTGCCGCCGCCCGCCTGCTGGGCCCGGCAGACGCGGAAGATGCGGTGCAAGACGCCTATGTACGCGCGCTGGAGGCCAACCTGCCCGAACTCAACTCCGCCCAGGCCTGGCTGCTGACCGTGGTGCGCAATCTGGCCATTGACCGGCTAAGGCGTCGCAACTGGATGCAGCAATGGCTGTTGGCAGAGATGGAAAGCACAGACACCACCGCACAGATGACGCCATCCGCCGAGATGGATGCGGCGTTGGCGCAAGAGGTTTTGCAGGCCTTGCGCCTGATCGCCGCTCACCTGGCCCCCGAGGATGGCGCCGCCGTTTTGTTGCATGCCGTTTTTGAGGTGACCCATGCAGACATCGCACAGGCCAGCGGGCGGTCTGAAGCCAGCAGCCGCCAGCAATTGCGGCGCGCGCTGTTGCGGCTGCGGCAAGCCAACAACGCACCCGATTCCACACCACACGCCGAACGGGAGCCTGGCGAAGAAAACGTCTTGCGCCTGTACCTGCAGGCCATGCAGTTGCGCGATCCACGCACGCTGTGGGCCATGCTGCGCCATCCACCGATCAGCGCGCTGGCAGGGTTGCCCACGGTGGCAGCCGTTGCGCCATCTGCGCCGCCTACGACCACCAGCGGCGTCATTCAAATGGGCGGTCAACTGGGCTTGGTCCTCACGCTAGACGGTGTGCTGCTGTGTGTAGTGCCGCTGGGCGTGCACGCCGAGCGCGAGCGCGAGACCATTTAAACAAAACGTGGCGCTAGCCCTCGTCGGTATTTACTATAGCGCTATATATTTGATAGTAAATTGCTTGACATCGGATTATCAAAATAGGGCCGCTGCTGCCCCGCCAAACCGCCCCAATCCCAACTCCACCAAGCCTTCAGCACGGCGCAGCAGAAACAGCGCGTCCAGCCCCAGGCGCTGCGCCATTGCCAAGCCTTCGCCCGGGCCGGCCACCAGCAAGGCCGTGGCCCAGGCGTCGGCGTGCATGCAGCTGGTGGTCAGCACCGTGACCGATGCCACCGTATTGTTGACAGGCGCGCTACGGCGCGGGTCCATGGTGTGGGCCAGGCGCGCATCGCCTACTTGTAGATAACGCCGATAGTCGCCCGAAGTGGCAACGGCCAAGTCCTGCAATTCGATAACGCCGTGTGCGGTGCGGCGGCTTTCCACCGGGCCCTCCAGCGCCACGTTCCAAGGCTCAGCATTCGCTTGTGTGCCTACTGCACGCAGCTCACCATCCAGTGCGGCAAGGGCGTGTTGCACACCATACCGCTTCAGCACGGCGGCCATGCAGTCCACCGCATAGCCTTTGGCAATTCCGCACAGGTCGAGCTGTAGGGGCGCCCTTTTGCATGCGCGGCCTGCGGGCTGGTCCAGCGCCAAGGCCTTTTCCATCGGCAAGGGTAGTGCTTGGCGCGCCGCATGGATGGCCGCAGCGTCAGGCGCATCACGCACCGCGCCAAAGCCCCAGGCATTGACGAGCGCACCCACGCCCGGGTCAAACGCGCCCGCACTGAGGCGGTTGATCTCTAGCGCGCAGGCCAAGACCTCTAGCAGCTCGGCGGGCAGGTCCACCCAGGTGTCCACAGGTGCGCGGTTCAGACGCATCAGGTCGCTGTCGGGCTTCCAGGGTGACATCTGATCATCCACCAACTGCACGGCGGCAGCCAGATCTCTGCGCAAGGCTGCCAGATCGAGGGCCGCGTCAGCGTCAATGGTGGCGGACCACCTTGTGCCCATGGTCGGGCCGTGCAGGTTGACCCGCTTACAGGTCACGGTGGGGTCAGAAAATGTCTTCGGCATAGCGTTCATTGGCTTTAAGCCACAGCACCGTGAGCTGCAGGGGCGCCAGTGCGACGTCTAGTGCCTCGGCCACGCCGAGCGCCATGGCGCGACTGCCGCACACACGCACGATAGCGCCCTTGTTTACCAGGGCGCGCAGATGCTCGGCGTCACAGCGCAGGACATCTTGCACATAGCCACCGCCATTCGGTGCGCGCGAGAAAGCCGTATGCACCGTTGTAAGGCGCCCTTCACTGAGCCAGCCCTGAATCTCGGAGCCAAAGAAAAAATCCAGCTTTGGGTCGCGTCCACCGAAGTACAGATGCATGGGAATGTGCCTATCGTTGCGGCGTATAAAACCGGCCAGCGGCGCCACGCCCGTTCCGGCTCCGATCAACACCACAGGCCGACGTGTGCGTGGCAGCGCAAACCCGGGGTTGAATCGTATGTAGGCCGCGATGCTGGCGCCTGGCTGCAGGCCCAGCAAGTACGTGGAGCACACGCCGCCAGGCATCTGGCGGACGCAAATTTCGAGAAAACCGTCCGCCCAGCCCGACGCCAGCGAGTAGTAGCGCGGCACGGCCGAACCCGGCGACACGATGCCCACCAAATCACCCGCCGCAAAACGTGCCAAGCCGATACCCCGCAGGCGCTCGCCCAGGCTCTGTGCGGGCCATGCAAAACGCAGGATGGCTGCGGTTTGCAGTGGTGCCTCCGGTGGCCCCGCGAAGTCTTGGCGGGACACCAGGGTGAGCGCGGTCGTGGGCGGTACGCGCGGCACATGGTCCAGCACCACCGGCTCACCCAGCGCCAGCGCCAAGCCTTCACCCCATCGCGCGAATTGTTGGCTCGATTGCTGGTGGATGCGTTCCAACGGCAACAGTGCGGGCCAGCCTTGCGCGCGCAGCGTCTGCTCCAGCGCCTCGGCAAATGCGCAAAAGGATGGGTACTGTCGATCGCCAAAACCCAACACGGTCACGGGCACAGGCGATGCACCGGGGCTGAGTTTGGCAATATTCGCCAGCGCATGGCTGGCATGGGTTGGTGCTTGGCCTTCGCCATAGGTTGCAGCGAGTACAAAAACCTGCCGTGCATTAGACGTCGTTTCAAAATGCTCCAGCGCGCTGGTGTGTACGTGGTGGCCGACTTTGCGCAGCGCGTCTTGCAGCGTCTGGGCAAAGCCCCAAGTGCTGCCGCCTTCACTGGCGACGAAGATAAGAACGTCGGCCTGTGCCAAGGGGCTGTTGCCGGTGATGTGCGGTGCCAAGCGCCGTGCCTGCCACCACATGACAATGCCCGACGCCCAAAACACCACCACGCAAGCTCCCACCAGCCCCAACACGACCGCCCAGGCCCAGGCGCCTTCGCCGGTGTGCAGCACCACAGCCCAGTCGTAGATGCGCTGCGCCAGCGTGTTGCCCTGCCAGGCCAGTGTTTGCCCCGAGTAGCGGTCTATCCATGTCTGACCTTGGTCGGTGAGGACCTTCCAAGTGTCATGCGGGTCGGCAGGGTCTGGGAGGTTGAGCTTGCGCAAGTCGTGTACAGCTAGGCTTTGCAGCATACCCAGCGGCGCGGCGGGCAAGGCGGCTTGGCCGGTGCCTGCGGCGACCATAGGCGCGACAGACATTACATCTGGCTCGGTGCCTGCTTCCAGCACCACCAGACCGAGAGTCGATGCACTCATGGTGAGCGCTGTGATCGATGTCAGAAACAACACCGCCAACACCACACGACCCACCAACACATGGATGCGCTGCGCCAGCGAGCCGCGCACCCGCGCCGTGATTCGCCGCCAACCGCCCATGCGGCGCAAGAGCAGCACCAAGCCGGAGATGCTCAGCAATCCCATGCCCAGTGCGATGCCCGCCGCACCCCAACGCCCCGTGTCGCCCAATAGCAGCGTGCGATGCAGGTTTTTCACCCACCGCGGCAGTGCCGATGGCTGCCACGGGCCTAACACCCGACCATCAACAGGATCAACGTAATTGGCCTGCGCCTGGTCTCCCGCAAAGCTGAACACCACGATGCCACCCGATGGCACACGGCGAATTTCTTGCGCGCCAGGCACCGTCAGTGCTACCCGCGCCAGCAGTGCGCCCACCGTCAAATCCGCTGGCGCAGCAGGTGCCTGCCACGCCTGCTGCACCGGGTCGAACGCCAAGATCGCGCCCGTGGTGCCCAGCACCATGGCCAAGGTCCCAATCGTCAGGCCCAGCCAGCGGTGCAGTGCCTTCCAGCCCATGCGAGCGGCCACTATTGCAGTTGGAAGCTAAGCGACTGGATGTACTGCTTGCCAACCACAGGCTTGCCAGCGTTGGCGCTGGTCAGCGGCAGGCGGATCTCTGACGGGCTGTCGCGCA
>JBDTAG010000062.1:0-15231 GCA_039924745.1 Rhodoferax sp. | reverse complement strand
AAAAAAGGCTACCAAGCTGATTTCCAGCCCTGCGATAGCCCAACTCCACCGCTGTGCAGATGCCAACGCGGCCTGAAGGTCTTCTACATCAAAGCCGACTTGAACCGATCCAAACTGGGTGCCGCGTACCGCAATGGGCGTGTCCACTTCAAACACCCCGTCCTTGGCATCCGCCACACTGGATGAGCGCTCATAAGGTACTTGCAAAAGTTGCGGCTTTCCCGCCTGTGCCAATACCTGTTGGTGGGCGTCCAGAATGCGTGCAAAGACGATGCCACGGCTGCCGCTCAACAAATCAGCAGCGGATTGCAAACGCTCCAGGTCGTAGCTGATAACGCCATCACGGGCCATTGCCGCAAAGGTGCCGGCAGTAACTTCGGCATGCAAAGCCAACTGGCGTTCGTTGGTATCCCGCAGAAATCGTGTGACACCCACGATCAAGACAGCGAGCATGACGATTTCAATCAGGGCAATGCCCAGGATCGTCTTGGCGCGAAACGAAATAGCCATAACCGGTATCCCTAAAAACTAGGGCTCAATTTTCAGGTGGGCATCTTCTGGTCGGATCTTCAGACTTCGTACATCGTTCCAGTCTTCATCCTTGGCTTGTTCGAAGCCCATAAACCCAATAGCTTTGAGTAACTCCCGCCCCTGCGGGTTGTCGCTCATGTCACGCATGGCCTTCCAAAGCCGAACGCGCACTGCAGGGTCCAGCGCGGGGCGACTGGCAATGGCGTGGGTCGTGAATTCACGGGTTTCCCACAACACACGCAACTCGCTTCGCACGTTTTCATCCAACAACGCGAAGGTTCTTGGAACACCGCCACCCGCAGGAAAAATGCCCTTCGCCACGCTGCGGTAAACCGAGTTGTGGGAATTGACCACTTTGGGCGTGAAAGCGATACCGCGACCACGCAATTCGGCTTGCACCAAAAGGCATGCCGCAAAGGCAGCTGGCGTGGGAAACGCAAGTGTCTTATCAGACAGGTCGTTCAACGTTTTGATTGGGCTGTCCTTCGGGACCACGACAATCCCTTTGATACGCTCACCTTTGGCGCGCGCAAACGCGCGATAGCCGGGGTGGTCGCTGAACACCGTGTAATGGTAGGGGTTCATGTACGCGATGTCGTACTCACCCGTAGCCAAACGTTGCTCAAAACTCGGCACATCGGGCGCCGTCACAAACTGCAATTGCAATCCAGATCGCTTTGAGAGCCATGACAGCACAGGTATCCAGGATTCAGCGAGTTGCGTAGCCGATTGTTGGGGCACTACTGCAAAAGTCAGCGACTGTTGTCCCCATGCCGGCAGGACCAAACTCCATAGCACCAGGCAACAAGTCGCAAGGCGAGCCAAGAAAAGCATGCTAGCCCTCGTAGATATTGGGTGGGGCGCTATCCAAAATGTAGCGCCCTCGGATCACGTTAGCTCCACTGTATTTTTTCTTTTCCACCGTACCAGGTATCCACCTTCGAGCTTACCTCGCCTTCGATGCGTGCGCGACGAATTTTCATGGTGGGGGTTAGGAAGCCATTCTCTATCGTCCAGGGCTGTTGGGCAATGACGATCAATTGCAGCTTTTCGTGGCTAACCAGATCCGCATTCACGTCTTTGAGCAATTGCGCCAATTCGGCTTCCACATGCTTGCGAAAGGCAGGGTCTTTTTGTTTGGGCCGCTCTTCTTCACCCAGCACAACCAGTGCATAGGCCGCAGGTTGACCCAGGCCGGAGACCATGCTCATTTCCACCAATGGGTGGGCGTTCAGGCGGTTCTCGATCGGCGCCGGGGCTACATACTCACCCTTGGAGGTCTTGAAGAGTTCCTTGACCCGACCCGTAATCTTCAACAAACCGTCCGCACGGCGCTCACCCCGATCGCCGGTGCGAAAATATCCGTCTGCCGTGAACACTTCGGCATCCAGGTCGGGGCGCTTGTAATACCCAACCATTTGGCCCGGTGACTTGATCAAAATCTCACCCTCTTCGCTGATCTTGACCTCCACGCCGGGCAAAGGCAATCCCACACAGCCCGGTGCATTGATCTCGGGCGTGGAGTTGTGTGAATAGGCGAAGTCTTCGGACATGGCGTAGCCTTCGATCAAGTTCAGACCCAGACGGCGGTACCACTCGATCAACTCGGCAGGAATGGGCGCAGAGCCGCTGCCGGCTAGCAAAGCCTGGTCCAGGCCCAGATTTTTCAGCACCTTGCGCTTAACGATTCCGCTGAGGATAGGGATGCTGAGCAGACGGTTGAGCTTCTTGGGCGGCATTTTGGTGAACACGCCCTGCTGGAACTTGAGCCACAGGCGTGGTACCGAGATAAACGTCGTGGGCCGAGCGCGGTTCAAATCCTTGACAAAGGTATCCAGTGAATCTGCAAAAAAGACATGGGTTTTGCCGTCAATCATAGACATGCATTCGACCCAAGCCCGCTCAAACACGTGGGCTAGTGGCAGGTAAGACAAGATACGGTTGTCTTCGATATCGCCAATGCGTGATTTGATGTCTTTGGTAATGTTCTCGGCAACTTTGGTGATCCGCTCAAAACTGTGCATCACGCCCTTCGGGGTGCCGGTCGAGCCAGAGGTATAGAGCAAGATGGCAATGTCGCTACCGGCACGGGCCACACGGCCGCCCAAAGGTTTGACACGGGCCACGATGGCATCCCAACCCTCATAGCTGTTCTTGGGTGCTAAAGGGAAAGCAATGCAGGGCAACGTGGTGGGCACGCCTGGTTTTTGCTGAGCCCATGTATCGAGCTTGCCAACAAACAGCATGCTGGCACCGCTGTGTTCCAGCACATAGCTGATGGTCTCGGCTGTCTCGGTGGGGAAAATGGCCACCGTGGTGCACCCCGCCATCCAGATAGCCAGTTCGGCCATAAAGAAATGTGCGCAGTTTTTGGACAAGATTGCAATGCGCGCGCCCGGCTCAAACCCTTGGGCCTTTAGATGCGCAGCCATTCGGCGCGACTGGTCCAGGGTTTGCTTCCAGGTGTAATCAATGACATCGCCACCGTTCATGGGCTGGGTCAGATAGACCCGGTCAGCCAACTTTGCCTCATGGTCAAAGACATAGTCCAGAATCAGTTTGGGTTTAGCCACTGCACGTCTCCTTATAGATTAGGGCTACAGAATACCCGATTACATGGGCCGAACCGCCGTTAAAAGACTCTAACCTGTACGGTTTGGAATGGTTATGGCAAGGCTTATCCGCTGTAGGCTGATTTGCGAGGGTTTATACCGGTATATTCGACGCTTTGGCGTGCCCGGCCCCTACTCTTGCGCCATGCGCACACCCTTCTGGATGGATTTTTTTTGAGCTCTGAGGAATTGACCAACCTGTCGTTGGCAGCATTTGAAAAAGTAGTGGGCGCAACTGCTGGCTTTCGGCCGCGTGCTGGCCAGCACGATATGGCCGCCTGCGTGGCAGCAACTCTGTCCCGCGCCGACTTGGGTGAGCACCCCACCCCTACCAAGGCGATTGCAGTAATTCAGGCGGGAACGGGTGTGGGTAAGTCGGCTGCCTATGCATCAACCGCCATTGCACTGGCGTTGGAGCGCAAGACCCGCGTGTTGATTTCTACCGCGACCGTTGCGCTGCAAGAGCAGTTGATGACCAAAGACTTGCCGGCACTGGCGCAATCCATGGACAAGCCCTTTTTGTTCGCCTTGGCCAAGGGACGTGGGCGTTATGTCTGCAAGCTCAAGCTGGAGCGACTGGTCGGTAACGGCGGTAGCGCCGACGATTTGTTTGATGCCGATGACGATGCGCCTTCACCAGCCAACAAGTTTGGCAGCACGCTCTCGCAAGAAGAAGCCGAAGAACGCCGTATCCGGCTCTATGAGACCATGGCTAGTACGCTAGCGACCGGCAGTTGGGACGGCGACCGCGACACGCTGGCCGAGACGCCAGACGGCCGTGACTGGTCAACAGTGGCTGCTGAGCGCCACACCTGCACCGTGCGGCACTGCCCGCGCTTTCGTGACTGCAGTTACTACGGTGCCCGTACGAAGCTGGCCGAAGCGAATGTGATCGTGGCCAACCACGACCTGGTGTTGGCTTCGCTGGGCATGAAGACTTTGCCCGACCTTGACAACTGCTTGGTGATTTTTGATGAGGGTCACCACCTGCCATCGGTGGCGCTGGACCAGTTTTCAAGCAGTGTGGATTTGAGCAACCTGCGTTGGCTGGACAAGCTACCCAAAATTCTCAACGAAGTTAGCAGCACCCTGCACCTGCACTTAGGGGAAGACGTGGCCACGGTCACCAGCCAGCTCAAGGGCGCGCTGACCACACTGGCCCGAATGGCCATGGAACTGGTCTGGGAGCAAACCGGCCAGAACGCCGCAGGCGAAGGCCAGGACGGCACTTTACGTTTTGCGCACGGTGTATTACCTGACGCATTGACGGAGCCCGTAACGCAAATTCAGGCCCAGGCCACTGGCCTGTCCAAGGTGCTGGAATCCTTGGGCGTGGATGTGAAAGCCATCGCGAAAGAAGACCCTGCACAGGCCACCTTATGCGCCCAGCTCTATGCCAAGTTAGGCAGTGTTGCTCCGCGACTGGCGGCCATCGTTTCTACCGCCAACTTGTTGCTGGAACATGGCGAGCAGCCCTTGGCCAAGTGGTTGAAGGCCGAGAGTGAACACGGCTACCTGACCATAACCGCCCACGCCTGCCCCATCGTTCCCGGCGACCTGCTGCGTCAATTCCTATGGAGTCAAGTGCGTGGCGCCGTGGTCACGTCGGCGTCGCTGACCAGTTGCGGCAGCTTCGACTACTTTTTGCATGAAGCCGGTTTGGTGAACAAGCCGTATGTGCAGGCCCTGGAAGTGGCCAGCCCTTTTGACTACACCAAACAAGGCACATTGACGGTGGTGCAAACCGTGGCCGAACCCAAGCAGGCCGATGCCTATACCCGTGAAATGGTGGGCGAACTGATACAGGATTTGAAGAATGTGAAGCAAGGCGCGCTGGTGCTGTTCACCTCCCGTGCGCAAATGCGCACTGCCACCGAAGCCCTTCCCGCCAGCCTGATGGAAGTGGTGTTAGTGCAGGGCACGCAGTCACGCGTGCGTTTGCTGGGCGCGCACATGGCGCGGGTCGAGTCTGGCTTTCCGTCGGTAATCTTTGGCATGCAATCTTTTGGCGAAGGCTTGGACCTGCCCGGCGCTTTATGCGAAACCGTGTTCATCACCAAGCTGCCCTTCGCACCGCCGTCCGACCCTGTGGATGAGGCACGCGCTGAATGGCTGCGCAGCGTGGGGCGCGACCCGTTCAACGAGCTGGTGATCCCCGCCACCGGCATCAAATTGCTGCAATGGACCGGCCGTGCCATCCGCACCGAGGACGACCATGCAACGGTGATCTGCTACGACAAGCGCCTCACCCAAACTGCTTATGGACGGCGCATGCTGGCGGGCCTGCCGCCGTATCGGGTAGCGCAGCGTCAGGCGCGAAATCTCGTTTGAAGCTAGCAGCTTCTTCCTCAATCATTTTCTGCGATAGCCCTCGTAGGATATAGATAGTTTGCTACACTAAATATAGTTTTTCACATTACTTCCACACACATACTGATCGCGACTCCATGCTAATTCGTGAGGCAATCGCGTCCGACATCGAAGGCATTGCGCAGTTGCACACAGAGAGCTGGCGCAAGGCGTATCGCGGCATCCTCAGCGATGCCTTTCTAGATGGCGATCTGATCGGTGACCGCAGGACACTGTGGCAAGAGCGTTTCGAAAAACCTGCCGCGCAGCAGAGCATTGTGGTCGCAGAAACAGGAGGGGTCTTGGTGGGGTTTGCCTGCAGCTTTGGATCGTACGATGTGACCTGGGGCAGCTTGCTGGAGAACTTGCACGTGGGGCCCAATCACAAGGGAGCAGGTATTGGCGCGCAATTGGTCGCGCATGTCGCCCAGTGGTGCACGCGCACCCAGGCGGCTGACGGATTGCATCTGTGGGTGCTGGCAGGCAACACTGCAGCACAAGGTTTTTACCAGCGCTTGGGCGGCCGCGAAGTCGAAACATCGGTATGGGATGCACCCGATGGCAACCCAGTCGCCGAATTGCGGTTTGCATGGCCCACTGTGGCGCAGCTCTTGAAGCCACACCAACAAACACCGAATACCTAACGCAAACTAACCGTTTGCCCTTTCCAAACCGGGTCTTGCCAGCGGTAAAAGACGCTGAGATTTCTAGGCTTATCCGCCTGCTTGTCCACTTCAAAATTCGCTGTGTTTAGCACTTCAAAGCTTGTTTTGTAGCGGCCGTCGATCTTGGCTTCGCGCGCAATCAACATCTGGGGCTTTCCCGGCACCCAGCCGGCAAACTCTACGTAGCCAAGGTTGGGGTTGTCCACCGCTGGTGGAACTACATCCACGAACCAGCCCTTAGCTCCTTGTTGAAACACCCACATCTCGCGCCAGGTATCCAAGGGCTGCACGGCCAGTGCCAAAGCAGTACCTTGTCGATTCACGCTCGCCGATGCCGCCCAGACTACGCCGTATGTACAACGTGTGAACAGCGGGTTCTTGAGGTCATGTTTGGCATCCACCACGTGCACACAGGTTTCACCCTGTTGACCGGCGCTCAAACGCACTGACAACGTGGTGATGGGCTGCGCGACATTGCCAGGCGCACCATCCGCCAATGCAGGTTCTGCACCCCAGCGTGACGCGCCAACCCGAATGGCGGCATCGCTGTAGGCGGCAGCATCCGTTTCTGCCAACTCAGCCTTGTTCACCAAAGCCAACTCTTGCACAGAGCGCACAGTGGCGGCTTGCACGGCAGCAGGTGCAAATTCGGTGCGACGTACCCGCTGAAATGCGATGCTGGCCCAAACACCCGCCTTGCGCAAATGCATGCGGTTCTTCAGCACCTCAGGTAAGTCGCGTATCTCCACACGGTCCAACACTTCGGCACGCCAATTGTCTTGTGCAAAGCGTGCGACGGGGTTCAGATTGGGCACTTCGCATTCGTGCTTGGTCAAGGCCAAAGCAGCCAGTGCCTTCTGGCTATCGGTAGATGGCAATGCCAGCACGCGGCGGTACGCATCACCGTTGTAGCAGAGCTGTACTTGACCATCACGCTCGAAACTCAACATCTCCACGCCGTAGGCTGCGGCCACTTCCAGGTGTGCAGCCAGCGCGTCACCACCGGGTTTGCCTTGTCGGGCCGATGCACGGCGGGCCAGCCGTTCAGCCATAGCGCCCAGGGCATCAAACGCTTCGCCATTGATGGCCTCTGCTGGCGCAGACCGAAGGTACGCGGCCACGTAACCTATACCCAAGGATTCAGAACCCGGTGTATCGCGCAAAAAGCGTACCACTGACAACAACTCGGGCGCCGCCTCGGGCTTGAGCGATTGGGTGCGGACCTGTGTGGCACGGATAAAGCCGGTACGCTCACGGCGATGGTCGTATACCTGCAGATAGTCGCCCTTTTGACCACGAATCTCCAGGCTGTCGCCCTGCGCCAGCACGGCTTGCTGGGGTGCAGAGTCACGCGGTGCCGAGCGCAGAGAGGATTGGTCTTGGGTGACGATGGCGATCAATAGAAGTGATGCAGCGATCATGTTATTTGCCCCCTTCGGTGTTGACTTGCTCTGCTTGTGCAGACTCGGCACTGGCGTCCGGTGCTTGTGCAGAGCGCACAGCCTGTGCGGTGTTTTGCCTGCCAGCGCCCAGCAAAGCTGAGCCTATAAATCCACCATCAGCCGGTGTCGGCGCGATGATGACAGTGATCTTGTCGGACAGCTTGTCGGCCATGGTCTTTTGGATCAGCAACGGATTCTTGGAGATCAGCGCACCGTCGCGGGCCAATTGTTCGCTGGTGATCTTGCCAATGCGGTCTTGGCGGTAGGCCTCGGCATCGGCCAGGTTCTTGCGTGAGTCGGCTTCGCCGGATGCTTCGATGCGGCGGGCTTGGGCCGTGCCTTCGGCGGTCTTGATGCGCGAGACCTTTTCAGCTTCTGCCTCCAGCGCGCGCTGTTCTATTTGCTTTTGCTTGAAGGGCAGCACGTGCTTCATGGCTTCGGCCTGCGCCTTGGCGGCAATGATTTGCTCTTCCCCAGCGGATTCGGCTGCGGTTTCGCGGCGCACCTTGTCGGCTTGGGCTTCGAGTTCGGTTTGCTTGACCTGCTTTTCCTTCAGCTCCAGCGTGTAGCGCATCTTTTCAGTGGCCAACTCCTCAGACAGCAGGTTCTCCATGCCCGCTTTGTAGTCGCGTGGCATATCAACTTTGCCCATGGTCACAGACTCAAGCTTGATGCCGTCTTTGGCCAGACGGGGTTTCAGCTCAGCTTCTATCAATTGCTGAATTTCGGGGCGCTTGCTAGAGAATATTTCGCGCACGGTGTAACGGGCCAGCGTTTTGTAGAGCACACCTTGCACCACGGGCTCGACGATTTCCTTGTTAATGTCTTCGGGCAGATCACGGGCAACCGCGGCAATTTTGCTTGGGTCCAGCGCGTAACGCACCGATATGTCGACGCCGATCGACAAACCTTCTACCGATTGAAACGGTGCCGCACCGCTGGCGCTGGCGTTGGCGGTGGGGCGGTAGACTTGGTCACGCAGCGAGAAGCGGCGCAGCACGTGCAGGCCGGGGATGATGAGCACTGCACCATCACGCACTTCGGTAGATGAGCCCGTCAACTGGTTCGTTCGCATGCCAACTTCACCGCGACCAAGGCTTTGCATCGGCGGGTGGTTGTAGATGGCGTAGACACCTGCGGCCAACAAACCCAGCGCGATCAGGCTTGCTGGTCCGGGCAAACGGGCAGCGGTGCTGCGTGACACTGCGCCCGCCTGGCTGACCGAGTGCCGTGTGACCCGGCGAAACTGGGTAGCGATGGTCCGGGCAATGGTGCGGATGGTGGTCTTGAGACGGTCTGACATGGTGGCTTTCTAGGTGGTGGTTGGGATAGGTGTAATCGTGCGCGCCTACCCCACGAGCAAACAATGCCGCCGTGGGGAGAGTCCACTCACCGGGTGTGAAGAAACACTCACACCGACAACCAAGCGCCATGGCCCAGTCGAGGGATACTTAGCCCTATCTCCCTCGCCTTCCGAGAAGCCCCAAGGAAATGCCAACCATGTTCAAGGTCGCCGTCATCGAAGATGACATCCCCACCAGCCAGCAACTCACGACGTGGATACAGGGCGCGCGCGCCGGCATCCAGGTGGACAACTGGTTCACCCGCGACGACGCTGAGGCGGCCATCGCCCGCGAAGCCTATGACGTTGTGGTGCTGGACATCGAATTGGGCCGCGAGCGCAATGCAGGCATCGCCATCATCAATGCCATCAACAAAAGTCGAAAAGGCACACCGGTTCTAGTGGTTTCGGCTATGCCTGCCGCCATTTACCGCAGCATCATGAAGGCGCTGGATGCTTGGGACTACCTACAAAAAACCACATTCGAAGAGAGCGATTTTGTTGACACGTTTCTGGAGATATTACGTGCTGCTAAAGAGCGCGAACCAACCGCGAGCGCAGTGCTGCCCAGCGAAGAACTGTCCATTGACCCACTGCGCCAACGCAGCGCGCTGTGGCGTGGCAAGCGCATCAACCTGCCTCTAACAGCCCAACGCATACTCGCCGCGCTCTACCAGAAGCGTGGCCATGTGGTGACCTACGACGAATTGTTTGAAGTGGTCAAAAGCGGGCGCAACCGCGACAACATTCGCAAGCACATCAGCACGATTCGCGAGGCCTTTAGAGAGTTGGACGCACAATTTGAGCGTATTGAAAATGTCCCTATGCGCGGCTTTCGCTGGTCTGACGATCTGGCACAGGTGCACAAGTGACTATCAACGCGTCCTTGGCGTGGTTGGCCTCGTTTCGGTTGCGGGTGCTGTTTCGCACCGCTTTCTTCCTGTTAGCCCTGTCCACTTTGGTGATGACGGTCTATGTGCTGCAAGAAGAAAAGCAGCGCAGCTATGACAACTACCAGCAAAGCTTTGCCAAAACCAGAGACCAGATAGCCTCCCAGTTGCGCCACCCCACCGGCCAGTTGGCACTGCTGAACCCTTCAGACGCGAGCACGCCGACCACGCCACTGCACCCGGTGTTGCTGCCGTTTTCTGCAATCGACTTTGACGACCAAAGCAAGGTGCGCAATGCGGTGGAGATGACGGGCTGTCTGGTGCAATACCCGCATTACGGCAGCTTGTGCGTGGCCATTGGCAGCAACCCTTGGGCCGGAGGGTTCATCTACGCGGCAGGCACCTTTGCCAGCACGGCGCTGGTGCCCCATGCCATGGGTGACAAATACCTGGATACGGCCCACCGCCTGCGCGTCGAGGTCAAAATGCGCGGCCAAACCTACCGCTGGATTGCGCCGTTTGAACCACTCCCCAACCCCCGCAATCCAGAGCGCGAGGGCACACGTGGCCGCTTTACCGGCTATGTCGATATCGGCAGTCGCGACTACACCCATGCACGCACCGTGCGTGACTTTCGCGGCTGGGTATGGCAAGGGGCCAATTGCATCAATGCCCCCACCGCCAGCGGTGCCGATGTCCAGACTGACGATTGCGAGAAAAAGTCGTTCTTTTCACTGCGTTTGCCGGTCGATGTGCTGCGCGACGCGTTGTTCCAGAAAGCCAAGCCGGTATGGCCACCGACGGATTTAAGAGACATGCAAGTACGCGTAGAAGTGTTGCCACCTGGCGACGGTGTATCGCTGTTTGACAGCAATGCCGAAGGCGCCAAGCCGCCTTTCACACTAGGCGATTTGCGTGCGCAGTTGCTACCGGGTGAGACGCTTCGCATACGCAAAAGCGGCGGCGCCAATGGCGATGAGAAAGGTGCAGAATTGGTGCACCTCAACGGCAGCGAAGCCACCACCGCCGGCTCTTCGCCTCTGTTGACCCGTTTAATCCGCCGCTTGCCAGTGGACAGTTACGACGAGCCTGTTCAGCTTACCGAAGACATCGCGACTCCGTTGGGCAACTACCGCATGGACTTGCTGGGCGACGCCCGTAGCGTCAACAAAAGCCTCAGCGTAGTAGCGACACGCCTGTCGTGGTTTGTGGGTGCCATGCTGCTGGCCATCGCTTTGGCTTGGCTGGTCATTGAAGTGGGTGTCATCCGACGGATAGCCCGATTGACGCAAAGATCCAGCCAACTGTCCAAAACCGTCAAAACCACGGCCGGACTGGACCAGTTTGACCTGGCAGACTTACGCGGCAGCGACGAGCTGGGGATCTTGGCCAATTGTTTGAACGACCTGTTGCGTCGCGTGAAGGAAGACGCTGACCGCGAGCAGATCCGCGCCGCACAGGAAAAGGATATGTGGCATGCGGTCGGCCACGAAATCATGTCACCACTGCAGTCGCTGATGGTGCTGCACAAAGCGGAGGGCGACCCCAGCCAACGCTACATCCAACGCATGCAGCAAGCGGTGCGCATCCTGTACGGCAGCGCCAGCCCCAGCGAAGCATTCCAGTCCACCACGTTGACCGTGCAGACGGTAGAGATCTGCAGCTTCTTGCGCAATATCGCTGTTAATTCGGCTAGTGTTGGTTTGAACGATGTGCAATACGTGGGCGTCGACAGTGCCGTGCTGGTACGTGCCGAAGAATATGCGCTGGAGGATGTGGTCACCCACGTGTTGCGCAACGCCGAGCGCTACCGCCAGCCCGGAAGCACCATCACCATCGCATTGCAGACCACCGAGACAGACGCAACGGTGACCATTTACAACGCAGGTCCGCAGATTGCCCCTGATCTGATCGAGCAGATTTTTGAATATGGCGTGACGGACCAGACAGCGTTCGCAGCAGAGGGCAACCGCGGCCAAGGTCTCTTTGTGGCCAAGACGTATATGGCCAAGATGGGCGGCACCATTGCCGCACGCAATGATGGCGGCGGTGTCAGCCTGATACTGGGCTTGCAGCGGGTGGGTGGACTGCCTTCGTGATGCCACCAGCGGATTCTCTTTACAGCGTCGAGACTACCGCCACGTCCGATGAATAAATGTCATGTCGCATGTCGTAGAGCGGAATCGTGGTGCCATGGATGCGATTGTTGACAAGCTTTCGCAAATCAACATCGGCAATGATGACTTGCTCCATATTGGCAACGCCCTCGGCAGCAATGCCGTCTCTGGCAAACGCAAAATCTGACGGCGTGATGATGGCTGCCTGTCCAAAATGTAGGCCCAGCCCTTCGACCGCCAGATTGCCCACCGTGCCGGTCACTGCGACGTAAACCTGATTTTCGATAGCCCGCGCATGGCAGCAATACCGCACGCGCCAAAACCCTTGCTTATCATCCGTGCACGACGGTACAAAGATGATATCGGCACCCTGCTCACACACTTTGCGAGCTAGTTCGGGAAACTCAATGTCGTAGCAAATAAGGATAGCAATTCGGCCGTGCGGCGTATCAAAAACGCGCAAGTTGTGCCCCGGATCACCCTTCCATTTTTCTTTTTCCCAACGGGTCAAATGGATCTTGTCCTGCGTGAATATTTTGCCTTCTGGTGTAAAAAGATAGGCCGTATTGAGCAGTTTTCCATCAGTGATCGTTGGATGACTTCCGCCAATGATGTGGACACCCCAACGGGCCGCCAATTCGCGGAATAGTGCGGTGTAGCGCTCCGTGTAATCGTTCAGTCTGCGCACCGCTGCGTAGAGGTCTGTGGTGTCCAGAAACGACAATAATTGGGTCGTGAAAATCTCTGGGAACAATACGAACTGTGGTTTGTAATCGCCCGCTGCCTTCATCACAAAACGGACCTGATTCTCGAAACCCTCCCAGTCATCTATCGCCCGCAGCAAATACTGAACTGCGGCGATGCGCACCGTGGTGGGCGTGGGCTTGTGAGCCTGCGATTTACTCAGGTCCGGGACGTCGGTCATGTCTATTTTCCTTTTCCGTTGAATGAAGAGGCTGGTTGCAGGCCGGTCGGCATGCTGTCATCAAAATCAGTGTTTAACCAAACTATCAATGCCGCGTGGCCAAGCGACTCTTCATCTTCAGGAATATAGTCTTCCATGATCCCGCAATAGCGAAAACCTTCACGGAGCTGGAAGCTGAGAACAGGGTCCACCAGGTCACCCCATAGAACCTTTTTTGCGTAGAGCTCAGCGGACATTTCGTGCGCGAACCTGCTGTACCCGGGCAAACGCCCACAAGCGATGATGCGCCGCAAATTTAGGCGCATGCAAAGATCACGTCGTCCTTCGTACAGTGCATGTCCAACGCCCTTTCCCACCAGGCGCGGGTCCACGAACACTTCGGCACCATAGAGAGTGAAACCGTCAACGTTGTGATTTTTGAACGTGCCAGCGGATGTGATCTGTTTCCAAGTGTGCTCGTCCGCCCATTCATCCCACAAGATGACGAGAGAGCTGGCGCATCCAACAATTTGGTCATCAACAATCGCTACTAGTTGTCCTTCCGGAAAGACTCGCAATTGTTGAACCAACTCCTCACGCCGCCAGGGTGCGATAGTCGGATACACCGCCTCCTGCAGACGTAAAAGTGTGTCGATGTCTTTTATAGTGGTTGATCGTGTATGCATGATGCGGCCATTCTTGGATTTGCGAGACGAAATCAGGACAGGCTACATAGCTGGAACGGATCACTTCGCCGGATTCATATTGCGAATGGAGGCAAGGGTCCTCAACACTGAAGTGTCGCAGGTGAAGACGTTTAATTGTACGCATCAGCTCACTTAACTGCAGTCCATACGGACTTTCACCAGTTTGGTCGGCTGTCCGGCGTGGTCCATGCGTTTTGAGCCGCTTCAGTAGTCAAGACCAAGCCGGAGTGGGTTTTAACCAACAAAGAGTCTTACGGTTTATGTTGTCCACTAACCTTTGGATTTTCGGTGTTTGAGCCTATTCGGATCGCCAAATGTAAACCCTGCACCGTCGAGACCAGAGACCCCGATAGAGGACTCGCGCGTCGAACCGGACGGCCCTGTTCAACACACTGATTGCAGTTGTAATTGTTTAGTCATATTGGAAAAACACACCGCAGCCCTCGTTTTAATTGAACACTTAGCTATAATAAATATAGCAATATTCAAACGACGGTCACTATCTGCGCCTCCAACTAAAGGCTTACAACACAGGGGCTCTGCGCGCAGCGGACGCAATTTCAACTGTTGACCTGTGAAAGGTACGTCGTTCACGACCGGTAGGCACCTTGCGGCTAGGCGGCGACATCTGAAAAATGATCAGGCGAGTTGTCAGCAACTTGTTACACGCTTGTATATTGGGGGAGTTAAAGCCAAAGACATAGAATAAACTTTTCTGATGGCCAAGCTTGGTTTTTGGCGTCTGCCAGGGTTTCCCACACGTATCAGGACACATGATTGAATTGCCGATTCGCGTTTCAGCACCAGACGTAAGCCATGCGGACGCATTGGCCAACGGAACGCGGCTGGGGGAGTTTGAAATCCGCGGTCTGGTAGGTGTTGGTGGCTTCGGCATGGTGTACAAGGCATACGACCACTCGCTACAGCGGGACGTGGCGATTAAAGAATACATGCCTACTGCTATGGCGAGTCGAGCAGGGAATCACCTCGACATCACGGTTCGCGCTTCCAACGATGTGCAGACTTTTCAAAACGGTCTGCGTTCCTTTGTTGGCGAAGCGCGGATGTTGGCGAAGTTTGAACACCCTTCACTGGTCCGGGTATTCCGGTTTTGGGAAGCCAATGGAACGGCGTACATGGTTATGCCGCTGTACCACGGCATGACACTGAAGCAGGCGCGTCAATGCATGCGCCTGCCCCCTACAGAGGCTTGGCTGCGCAAAGTGATGTGGTGTGTGCTGGGTGCGCTGAAGATGCTGCACAGGGGGAATGCCCTGCACCGCGACGTATCGCCTGACAACATCTTTTTACAAGACAGTGGGCCTCCGGTTTTGCTGGACTTGGGCGCTGCGCGATTGGCGATTGGCGACAACGGCAAACAACACACCGCTATCCTAAAAATCAATTACGCGCCCATTGAGCAATACGCCGATGTTCAGGACATGCCGCAAGGACCATGGACCGACATCTATGCATTGGCAGCAGTGGTGCACGGCCTGCTCCGAAACGAAGCACCTTTGCCAGCGACGGTCCGCGTCATCAACGATCGCTTGCCAAGCTTTGCCAATGTCGCCAAGACGGTTTCCAACGAATACAGGCAAGACTATTCCGAACAATTTGTCAAAGCCATCGATTGGGCGCTGCACATCCAACCACAGGACCGTCCCCAGTC
>JBDTAG010000061.1:0-4950 GCA_039924745.1 Rhodoferax sp. | reverse complement strand
ATTTTGGTGTCTCAGCCCGTGATTGCGGCACTGGTTGATCATGGTGACATTCGGTCGCGCAACCTGGGCATGATGGAGATACGGGGCAAGGCTGGCCCGGTAGAAGTCCACCGTGTCGAATGGCAGGGCGATACGTCCGCTGAATTTTTGACAGAACCCGCTTCGCTGGATTCCTTGTTGGCGCCCACGACGCGCCCGCTCAGCACCATAACGCTTACCTGTCTTGACCAAAAAACAAATTTTTCGGGCGTCGATTTTCCAATCTATGTTGGACGCGAAAGCGATTCACACTTTCCGGTGAATGATCAGCGCGTCTCGCGCATGCACGTGCGCATAGACCGTAGGGGCAATAGTTTCATGTTGGAAGACTTGAGCAGCTACGGAACCTGGGTGCGATTCACTGGTAGCGACTCTGTCATCGCCTTGCGCCGACAAGAGTGCACTTTGGTGGGCAATGGTGAAATTGCTTTGGGCGCTTCGTTTGATGATTTCAGCGCTCCGTGCATCAGTTTTTCTGTCAGTGATTTGCCCAAGTAGATTTATGAAAAATCAGCCTCTAGCCCTCGTGGAATAAAGACATATAGCTATATATTGTGTAGCAAATATCACGAATTTAGCTAACTTCAAAGGCAACCAGCGGCGGTTTGTCCGCATGGATTTGGCAGCCTAGCGATAGTTGTCCAAAACCCACCAAAAAACATTCGGTGCGGCGCAGCGCCACTGCTTCGGATTGGTTGCCAAAATAGACCCATGTGCCAAAGCTGGAAGCGTCGGCCAGCACAATCTGCCCGCCACGGCTGCAGATGGTGGCGTGTACGCGTGATACACGGGGGTCCAACACGGGTAGAGAGGCATCGGTAGATCGGCCGATGGTGATGCCGCCGGCGGTCAATGGAAAAATCTGGGTGCGGCCTTGCACAGTAAGAGACAGCGTCTGTTGTGGGTTGGGTGTGTACATCGACATACCCATGGCAGTGGCATCCAGATCGCGGTCGCTTTGCCATTCCACGCGGTACACATGCGAGGCATGCACTTTGCCACGCAGGTGCATGGGCCCAAGGCTGCGCAGCATTGCGCGGTGGGCGGATACCAACCCGTCCCAAACATGCTGTGTGGTCAGTATCTGGTCGGCACCGGCCAGGTCGGCCAGCCGGGAAGCACTGTTGACTGCGTCCCCAAAGCAGTCGCCATCTATCTCGACCAGTTCCCCAGACTCGACGCCCATTTGCATCCGTATGGGCGGGGTGTCTGGGCCTGGAATAACCGGGTCGGTCTTGAACCGGGTTTGAAGGGTTACGCAGGCGCTGATGGCGTTGCCCGCGTCTGGAAAAACGGCAAACACACCATCACCCAAAAGCTTGACCACGCGGCCCTGGTGCTGTTCGAACACCTTACCCAACAGATTGGTCAGCCGGTTCATCAGCAGCGACGCATTGGTATCGCCTAGTTGCTCAAACAATCCCGTGCTTCCAACTACATCGGCAAAGACAACGGTAGGCATCAATAGGCTTTCGACAGAGATGTCCAAAGCACAAAGTGCTTGCTGGACGGCGCTTTGATCATCGTATCCGGTTCAACTGGCTCGCGCAATAGAACGCAAATGGCCCCGGTTTTAACAAGAACAAGGACTCACCTGTCTGCTAGCATGGTGTTATCCATGTTGACCGCCCCTTTTTTGCCAAGTTTTAAGCCCCAAAATGGCAGATATTGAAAAATTAGGCCGATACGACATCGTCCGCGTGCTGGGCAAGGGCGCGATGGGCATAGTCTATGAAGGCCGTGATCCAAACCTGGATCGGCAGGTGGCGATAAAGACCATCCGGGTGCAAAGCCTGTCGCCCGAAGCCGCTCGGGAATATGACGGTCGCTTTCGCACCGAGGCCCGCTCTGCAGCGCGCCTGAACCATCCCAATATCGTCAGCGTGTTTGATTCGGGACAAGATGGGGAAACATCGTATTTGGTGATGGAGTTCATTGAGGGCCAAGACCTCAAACACCATCTGGCAAACGGCGCACGCTTTTCGGTGCGATCCTCCATCGTCATGGTGCACGACCTTCTGATGGCGCTGGACCATGCGCATCGTCAAAACGTGGTGCACCGCGACATCAAGCCCGCTAATTTATTGATTGAACTGAGCGGACGGGTTAAGTTGACCGATTTTGGCGTGGCCCGTATCCAAGAGCCAGATGAAACCCATTTGACACAGGTGGGTGGCGCGGTTGGCACGCCCAAATATATGTCGCCGGAGCAGGCCAAGGGCTTGCGGGGCGACTCGCGCTCCGACGTTTTTTCGGCGGGCGTGGTGCTGTACGAGCTTTTGACGGGAGTCTTGCCGTTTGATGGTGAAAACCAGTTTGCGGTTATCCACAAGATCGTAGGGCATGACCCGGCACCGCCCAGTAGCTTGAATCCGGATGTGCCAGTGGCGATGGACGAAGTCATGGCCCGCGCCATGGCCAAAAATCCGGATGAACGCTACGCCACGGCACGCGAGTTCGGACTGGCCTTGCGGGTCGTTGCCCAACACATTGGTGCCGCAACGGGCAATTCCAGTAGTGATGTGGCGACAGAGCTGGCGCAACTACTGTCCACCCGCACAAACACCGCGCCCCCTGCTGCGTTACGCGATGGATCCAGCACGGGCATCTTTGGACCAGCAGCAGATGTGTCGCTGGTCACAACCGTCAACTATGAGGAAGAGTTGGGCTTCTGGAACAGTATTAAAGACTCCACTGTTTCCCAAGATTTCCTGAATTATCTGCAGCGGTTCCCAGTCGGCATCTATGTGCGGCGTGCCCAACAGCGGCTGGAGCAGCTGGCGCTGGACAATACAGGCACGCTCGCGCGGACCGAGCCCCAGTACCGGCCCAAGCCCACAGAAGCAGATGTGGACGCAACGGTCGGTTCCTTTGCGGCCACCGTACCGGCAGATAACACCCAAACACTGCCCGCCTTCAACCCCAGGGCGCTGGTGGGCGACCCTGATGAGCCCAGAGCAAGCGTTGATGAACCTGTTGCTGAATTGCCTCCAACCCCACCGATATCACCATCGCCATCGCGCCGCAAGCTGTGGCCCTTGGTTGCTTTGGCAGGCGTGGTTTGCGGGTTGTTGGTCTTGGGTCTGGTGTTCAAGCCCGGCGCATCAGCAGTGCCTGAGACGCCGATTGCAAGCCAAGCTCCAACGGTAATCGGTACACCAGCTGCGCCAACCAGTTCAATGATTGAAGAGTCGGTATCGGACTCGGTTGACGTGCCGACCAAGCCAATTGGTGCCGCTGCAAAACCCGTTGTTGCGCAACATGTACCCTTGGCTAACGCATCCCGGTCTGCTGCGCCCAAGTACAGTCAATCTGTCGAACCCGATACCCAGGCGGCTGACACTTCTGTCGTACAGCATGAATCTGTGGTGATCACCCCTTCTCGCAGTACGCCCAACACCGGTGGGAATGGAACAGGACCATCGGCCGCCGGACAAATCTGTGCAGACAAGGTATTCATCTTTCGTATTGCCTGCATTGCAGAACAATGCAAGAGCGACCGTTTCCGCCGCACCAGCGAGTGCTTGCGTTTTAAGGCAATGGAAAGAAAGCGGGAAGACGACCGCAATTCCACGAACGCAAGGTCTCCTTGAGGGTTGACGTTTGAGTCTCCGGTCAGGCCTTGCTGCTACCGGCGGAGCGGCCAAACTTCCACAATGCCAGCACACCAAACACGGCCGCAAAGCCGAGTTGTGCGGCTATGGGGCCCCAAGCGGCATCCAGCGGCAATCCGCGCCACGTCATGGCATCTAATCCGTCCACAGCCCAACGTGTGGGCACTGCCAAGGTCAGGGTTTGCAACCATTTCGGGAACAGGAATGCGGGTACCCAGGCACCGCCCAGCATTACCATAATCAGGGTCGCAAATGTTGCCATGCCGCGCGCGGCTTCCGGTGTCTTGCCATAGGCCGCAATCAGCAAACCAAAGGTCGCGGTCACCAAGGCAAAGCTGAGCCCAACGCCCAAAAATCCGAGCAAGCTACCCGCCACCTGCACCTGGAAAAATAGGGCGGCGACCGCAAAGATGAACAAAAGCAAACCCAGCGCAATCAGTGCGCTGGATGCCGCCCTTGCACCCAGTACGGTGTTGACTGTGATCGGAGATGCCAACAACCGGTTCCACAGACCTTGGCGCTGTGCGGTCAACACACTGATGCCTGCGTCGATGCCCATGAACAGGATGAACTGCACCGCCATACCCGCAAAGGCGTGCGCATAGCCGTTGTACTTGGGTCCAGCGCTCATAGCCTTTTCAGTGGTCACAAAAGGCATGGAGAGACCGGCAGTGCGACCGTCGTCTGCCTTGTTTGAGTCATCTGCCTTTGCAGCAGCGTTGCGGGTTTGGAATGTGCGGACACTCTTCAAAAACTCCTGTAACTCCGCACTACGTGGGTTGCTTTCCGCTTTTATTTCTAACGAAGCGATGCTTTCGTCTATCAGTTTTTGGCCACCAGCCCCACTGAACATTTCGGCGCTGACGTTTTGCATGACCTGTTGGGTCAGCATGCCCTTGACCATGGCCAGTACGGCAGACTGGGATGGGTCGTAGTAAACCGCGATCTCGGGCTTGGCTTTATTGCCAAAGAGTGCAGCACCTGCTGCCTCGCCAAAGCCAGCGGGTATCACCACCGCTGCGTTGAGTTTGCCTTTGAGCACTTTTTCTTGTGCTTCGGCCAGTGGCAGCTCAACTACGGTCAATGCAGTGTCGGCCTTGAGGCCAGCAACGATTTTTTGGCTGGTTTCGCTAGTGTCTTGTGAGACGACGGCAATCTCGATTTTGGCGTTGTCGCTAACACCGGAGCCGCCAAACAGGTAACCAAAGAATGCCCCCAAAATAATGGGCATCACCAGGTTGAGCAACAAGGCTCGGCGGTCGCCAAGGAACAGAATCAGGTCTTTGCGAACCAATGC
>JBDTAG010000060.1:0-5617 GCA_039924745.1 Rhodoferax sp. | reverse complement strand
TGTGCCATTTGCGTCAGGCTGTCCAAGCCCACCACCCACAGTGCGGGGCCAAAGCCAGTTGGCTCGCGCAAAGCCTGGTTCAGCAACAACAGCAGATGGCTGCGGTTGGGCAGTCCCGTGGTCGCATCGAAATGGGCCATTTGGTGGGCTTGGCTGGCCAGTTTGCGTGCCGCCAATTGCAAGGCGGCAGCTTTGTCCACTTGCGCGCGCAGGCAGTCCAGTAGCTCTTCACGCTGGAAGGGCTTGATAAGGTAGTCGTTTGCACCCAAATTCATGCCCTCACGCACATCGCTGCGATCAGCCTTGGCGGTTAGCAGCACCGTTGGGATATGTGCAGTGAGTGGATCGGCACGCAGCGCCAGCACCAGTTCGTGCCCCGTCATTTCGGGCATCATGACGTCGCTCAGCACAATGTCTGGCAGGTGTTCGCGCACCAGTTGCAGTGCGTCGAATCCGTTGGCTGCGGTCCAAACTTCGTAGCCTTCCAGCGTCAGCAGCAAAGCCACATTGGACCGTATGTCGCTGTCGTCCTCTGCGATAACGATACGGCGGCTCATAAGGAGGGCGGCGTTGCGCTCGCAGGGACTAATTGGGTTGTCAGCAACTGGCGCAAATGCGCCAAGTTGAAGGGTTTGGTCACATAACCGGTGGCGCCTTGTTGTAAGGCCGCCTCCAGCTTTTCGGGCTCGGCGCTGGCCGACAAAAATACAAATGGTATTCCCCGCAAAGCAGGGTCGGCATGGGTGGCAGCGAGGACTTCAAAGCCATCCATCTGGGGCATCATGACGTCACACAGGATGAAGTCGGGTTTGTGTGTACGTATGGCATCCAAGCCCAATCGGCCGTCTGCAGCTTGCAGAACCTGATGCCCTTCCAAAACCAAAAATCGCACCAAATTCTCGCGGATGGGGGCTTCATCATCTATAACCAAAATGCGCGCCATGTGCAGCCTCAAACAGTGGATGGAGTGCCGGGAGGCAGTGTGACACGAAAGCAGGTGCCACGCCCAGCTTCGCTTTCGACACGGATGCGTCCACCGTGCAGGTCAACCGAGTTTTTGACAATGGCCAAGCCCAGTCCGGTGCCCTGGATGTTGCCGACGTTGCTGGAGCGGTGAAAGGACTCAAACAAGTGCCCAATCTCGTCACTGGGTATACCAATGCCTTGGTCCGAAATCTCGAACACAGTCTCCTGCTCAACGCGATAGACCTTGAAGTGGATCGCGCCGCCATTCGGTGAGTATTTGATGGCGTTGGACAGCAGGTTGCCCAAAATATGACCCAACAATTTTTCGTCGTACAGTCCCCGGCCAATGCCGTCTGCAAACTCGGTGTGCACCGTGCAGGCAGAACCTGGCAACTGGTTACAGGCTTCTCCCACCAAAGCGCGGCACAGCGCTGGCAAATCGATTTCTGCCGGTTTGAACTCCAGCATCTGCGCCTCGACTTTGCCAATCAGTAACACGCGGTCCAGCATGCGCGTCATGCGCTGCACACTGTTCTCAATATTTTGGATGACCTCTGACTTTTCATGGTCTTGCATGCGGTCGCCATAGTATTTAAGCAGCTCTGCAGACGACAAAATGGTGGCCAAGGGTGTACGGAATTCGTGGCTGGTCATGGCAACAAAGCGCGAACGCAGCTCGTTCAGCTCTTTTTGGCGGTCCAGTGCATCGTGGATTTCTTGTTCGGCCTGTTTGCGTTCGGTGATGTCCAGAAAAGTCCAGATTACACCTGAGTCTGGGTCCAACGGGCGCACGCAGCGCCCGGCAAGGTGGGCCCAAAACAACTCGCCCGTTTTGCGTTTGAGTTGGCGCTCTGCGGTGTACGTGTCGAAGCTTGCCAGGGCCGTGCGCGTGGGCGCTGCGGCGCTTTCCCACTGGGTAGCGCTGGCATGTACCAACTTGGTCGATTGGCCAATCAGCTCGTCGCGGCTATACCCCACCATTTCAGAATACTTGTCATTGACCCACTCGTGCCCGCGCTTGCGCGACAGCACAATACCGACGAGTGCACTGTTGAGAATGGCTTCACGTTCAGAGGATGTACGGTGTAGTTCTTCTTCCAAAAGCTTTCGGTCAGTGATGTCGGAGTAGAAGGTCAGTGTGGCGGGTTGACCTTCCCACGGAACCACGGTCACGCCTATCTCCAGCCACTGAATTTCTCCGTCCGGTTGCAAGAGCCGGATATGGTAGTGATTGATGACATCTTCGCCTGCTAGGCGCCTGTGCCGTCGGTCCTGGATGATGGCGTGGTCGTCCGGGTGCACACGGTGCAAAAAACCGGCAGTCAGGAAATCTTCGTGCGATATGCGCGCTATCTCAGATGCCCGTGCGTTGGCAAATACGATGTGATCTCCCTGCAGCACGATCATGCCTTCTCCGACGTTTTCAATGACTAATCGGTAGCGCTCTTCGGAGCGGTGCAGGGTGTCGATCATCATCTTGCGGTCGGTGATGTCGGTGAAAAAAGTCATCGTGGCCTTTTGCCCCTTCCACGGAATGACCGATGCATGCACCTCCAACCAACGCACGCTGCCGTCGGGTTGGATGCCGCGAATCTCAAAACGGTCTGGTACCGCTTCCCCGCTGCGCCCCTTGCGCCGCAGCTCGGTGACGTAGGCGTGGTCATCTGGGTGCACCCAGGTCAGAAATCCGTGTGACAGAACGGACTCCATCGGCCTGCGCAATATTTTCAGGGCCATACGGTTGGCATACAACACAACGCCGTTCTGGTTGATGCACATGCCTTCACCCAGATGGTCCACCACGATGCGGTTGAAGTCTTCTGACAGCTTCACAGCGCGCTGCGCCGCGCGTCGGTCCGAAATGTCGCGGATGAACGCACCAAAGTCTTGCGTTTGGCCCGAAGAAAATGACCAAATCGCCAATTCCACAGCGATCAGCGTGCCATCGTGCCGCTGTGCCTCGATTTCAATCAATCGGTTCGATGCGGTGGGTTGATGTAAGTTGAGAAAACGCTGCAAATCCTCCGCATGGGTGGCACGCAGCGCTTCAGGAATGATCAGGTCGGACAGCTTTACACCAATGGCCTCGTCGCGGTTGAAACCCAGCAATGCCTGTGCTGCTGGGTTCCAGTCGGTTACCACGCCTTGCGCGTCCATGGCCACTACCGCGTCACGCGCCAAGCGCAACAGGTTCAGCAAATGGCTTTCACGCGCCTGCAACCTTTCAACCGCTTGTTGCAGGTCATGCAGGGTAGGTGCAGGTCTGGCAGAGGCGTTGGTCATGGTGTGTGGCGCCCGCTATAGCGTCACCGTGAAGCAGGTGCCTTCGTCCATGGTGCTGCTGACAGCGATCGTCCCGCCATGCAATTCAACTGATTTTTTTACAATGGACAAGCCTAAACCGGTGCCGGCAATAGCGCCCACATTGCTTGCGCGATGAAACGAGTCGAACAGATGGTGCAGCTCATCGCCGGGTATGCCAATGCCCTGGTCACGCACTTCAAAAACCGTACGCCCCTGATCGGTGTGCACCCGCAGGCACACGTTGCCCCCCCCTGGTGAGTATTTGAGGGCGTTGGACAATAGGTTGCTGAAAATGTGGCGGCACAATTTTTCATCAAAACTCTGGTTGTTGGGCTCCACGTGCCAGTCCAACTGGATTGCGCTTTTGGCTTTGGAGTGCTGTTGATTGGCTTCCTTGATCAGTTGCACACACAGGTCTTTGAGGTCGATGGCTGTAGGGTTGAACTCCAGCATTTCGGCCTCCGCCTTGCCGATCAACAGGATGCGGTCCAGCATCTGCGTCATGCGCTGCACACCCGATTCGATGGACTGCAGCATGTCATCGCGTTCCTGCGCTGACACCCGCTCGCTGTAGTAGCGAAGCAGTTCAGCGGACGACAGAATAGACGCCAGTGGGGTGCGAAATTCATGGCTGGTCATGGCGACAAATCGCGAACGCAGCACGTTGAGTTCACGCTGCCGTTCTAGCGCCTGACGGATATCGTCTTCCGCTTGTCGGCGTGCGGTTACGTCCAGCAAGGTCCAAATCACACCCGCGTCGGGGTCGTAGCCTTCCACGCAGCGCCCAGCCAATACCACCCAAATTCTCTCGCCGTTTTGTCGCAGGGTGTAGCGCTCACCGTTATAGGTTCCGCACTGGCGCAGACTCGCCTCGGACTTAATTTTTTCGGTCGCAAAGGCCTCGTCAGAATCATAAAAAATACGGGGTGATTGGCCAATCAAATCGTCTCGGTTTAGGCCCGACATCTCCGCGCATTTTTCATTCACCCAAACAATTCTGTCTTTGATGTTGAAGCTAATACCGACCAGGGCCGTGTTGAGCATGGCTTCGCGTTCAAACGAGGTGCGGCGCAGCGCCAGTTCGGAACGGTGCACGGCCTCAAATGCCTGCATGCGCGCAATGGCACCGCTGACGTGGTGTGCTACGTGGGTCAACACTTCGGCGTCGGCCTCGGTGTACACGACCCCCGGTTCATAGCTGCGAATCGCCAGCACGCCGTCAACACTCCCCCGAATCCGTAGCGGCACACCCAGCCAGGCAGAAAAACTCAAATCACCATGCGCCTGCGTCACGACTCCATCACGCTGGAGTTGGGCAAGCCGGGCCTGGTCGATACGTTGTGGCAGCTCGGTTGCAAATACAAATTCGGTCAAACCCAAACGCATGGGAATATTTTCGTTTTCCAGACCTTTGCCGCTGTGCTGGTGCGCGTCGTACGGGTAGCTCTTGATGTTGTGTTCAAGATCAATCAGGCTGACAAAACAGTAGGGCGCAACGACCAACTGGGCGATCAGTTCATGTGCCTTGGCGCAAAAATCGTACAACGATTCACCCTGGGCGGCCTGCACGGCCAGCTGGTAAAAAACCCGGTACATGGCCTCACTCTGGCGACGCTGGCATGTCTCGCGTTCCAGCTCCATGTGCGCCAGCCGAAGGGCTTCGTAGGATTGTTTGCGCTCAATCGCCGTGCTGACGTGGCGGGCTACAAAGGACAGCAGGCGCACATCAGTCGCCTGATAGGACACGTTTGCATCGTAACTTTGCACGGTCAGCACACCACCAATTTTTCCCTTGGTATGCAAAGGCACACCCAACCAGCTCTGGAAGCTCAAGTCACCGGTCGCCTCGGTGATTTCACCTTGGAGCTGCAGTGTCCGATAGCGTTCGGCGCTGATCAGTTGGGGGATGCCATGGCGCAGCACAAATTCGGTCAAACCCCGGCGCATGGGTACATCCATCTCCTGCATGGAATCACCATCGCGCTCATCGACGTAGTAAGGGAAGTTGAGCTGCCCCGGCTGCTCGCTAAGCAGGCACAGATACAGGTTTTTGGCCGGTATCAGCTCGCCCAGCAGGCGGTGCAAGGTGCCGCCGAATTCAAACAGCGTTTCGTCCGTCGTAGCACTTTCGGCGATCTGGTACAAAACCTTGTAGGTCGCGCTGGTAAAACCTGTTTCGTCAAATGCGTCCATGGCAGGCCTGCGGCGCGTATGGGATCGCTTAACTCAGACGTGAAAGGCTGCCAGCACACCCACCGTCAGGCCGATGGTACCCGCTGCAAACATGCCGTACTCAACCCATTTTTTCTTCGTCAACAAGGCAATAGCTGCCAGCGCGATGCAGACT
>JBDTAG010000059.1:0-4564 GCA_039924745.1 Rhodoferax sp. | reverse complement strand
CGCCAAAGCCTTTGAAATCCACTTGTACAACCCTGGCACCCATGCTTGTAGCGATCTCTGGTGTGCCATCGGTACTTCTCGAATCCACAAGTATCACCTCATCAGCCCATTGCACGCTCTGTATGGTGGCCGCAACTTTTTCGGCTTCGTTGAAGGCAATGATGTAGACAGAAATTTTGCGCATCGGGGGGTGGTAGTATTCGGCCACTTGGCTCGCAGTAGACGTTTGCCAGTCTCCTAGTCTAGTTCAAAATGAATGCCCCCCCACTTGTTTCCGTGGTCATCACGACCTACAACCGCAGCGACGCTATGCTGGCGGTGCTCACAGGCTTGGCCCGTCAGACTGACAGCAACTTTGAGGTGATCGTCGCAGACGATGGTTCTCGCCAAGATCAATTGGCTACTTTACTAAACGCGCCTGTTGCAAAAACTTTACATGCCGTGCATGTCTGGCATCCTGATGTCGGCTTTACTGCGTCGCGCGTTCGCAACCGTGGAGTGGGGGCATCCAAAGGCCAGTACATCATATTTTTGGATGGGGACTGTGTGCCTGAGGTGGATTTCATCGCCCAACACCGATCACTGGCTCGGCCAGGATATTTTGTGAATGGCAGCCGCGTTTTGTTGTCGGCAAAATTCACCGCGAGGGTTCTCAGTGGTGTGGAGCAGATCATTGGCCGATCCGGTTGGTATTGGCTTTGGCAGAGGGTGCAGGGCCACGCTAGTAAACTCACGGGGCTGCTGCGCCTACCGGATCTGCACATGCGCAACAAATTGGCTTTTTCCTGGAAGGGCATACGCAGTTGCAATATGGGATGCTGGCGTACAGACTTTGAACGGGTAAACGGATTTGATGAGTCGTTCGTTGGTTGGGGTCACGAAGATGCAGATTTTGTTTTACGGCTACACAATAGCGGGATCATCCGCAAGAATGGTTTTTGCGCGACGGAGGTATTTCACTTGTGGCATAAAGAGGCGGCGCGAAGCCAAGAGTCGCAGAATGCTGCGGTAGTAAAAGCCCGCGCAATGACGTCGGTGACCCAGCCAACACTGGGTTATTCTCAAGAGCGAATCAATGATGATGTGCTCTTCACAACACTGGGATAATGTAAAGATGTTGAAGCGTCACCTATTACTTTTTATTGCAAGTTTGGTTTGTGGTTCTGCCTTTGCGCAGTTTCGCGTGGAGGTTTCTGGCGTTGGGCTCACGCAAGTCCCCATCGCAATTGCAGCCTTTCGCGGCGAAGATTCCGCGCCGCAAAAAATTGCCAGCATCGTCCAGGCCGATTTGGAGCGTAGTGGCCAATTTCGCGGTGTGGATAGCACAGGTATTGCGATGGACGAAGGCTCTCGGCCAGACGTCTCCACCTGGAGGCAAAAAGGCGCAGATGCGTTGGTGACAGGGAGCATCACACGATTGGCCGATGGGCGTTTTGATATTCGCATGCGCTTGTGGGATGTGGTCCGCGGTCAAGACTTGGGTGGTCAGAGCTATGCGGTAGTTGCCGGCGATTTACGATTGGTAGCACACCGCGTGGCTGATTTTGTTTACGAAAAACTAACTGGCGACAAGGGCATTTTTTCTACCCGCATCGCCTATGTCACGAAAGTAGGAAATACCTACAACCTTTGGGTGGCGGATGCCGATGGAGAGAGCGCACAAAGCGCACTCAATAGCGCCGAGCCCATCATTTCCCCTTCTTGGGCACCCAATGGTCAACAGCTAGCTTACGTATCTTTTGAGTCGCGCAAACCTGTGATTTTTGTCCACGATGTCGCAACCGGGAAGCGTCGCTTGGTTGCAAATTTCAAAGGTTCCAATAGCGCACCTGCCTGGTCACCAGACGGCAAAAATCTGGCTGTTACGCTGAGCCGTGACGGTGGCTCGCAGCTTTACCTAATGGATGCTAAAGGCGGCGATCCCAAACGCTTGGCCCAGAACAGCTCCATCGATACCGAACCAACTTTTACGTCGGATGGTAAATTCATTTACTTCGTCAGTGACCGTGGAGGTGCGCCTCAAATTTACCGCATGCCTTCATCTGGAGGAAATGCTGAACGCGTGACATTTACTGGAACTTACAATATTTCGCCTTCTGTGAGTCCTGATGGCAAATGGTTGGCATATATTTCAAGAGTGAGTGGTGCATTTAAATTGCAAGTGATGGAGCTTGCAACTGGCAATGTCAATTCCATCACAGACACTACCGCAGACGAAAACCCCAGCTTTTCGCCCAACAGCCGCCTCATCATTTACGCCACACATCAGGCTGGACGCGAAGCTTTGATGACAACGACTTTGGACGGAAAGATCAAGGCCCGATTGGCTGGTAAGAGTGGTGATATTCGGGAGCCTGATTGGGGCCCGATGCAAAAGTAAGAACAGAATTTCAAAAGGAGTATCGGATGATGATTAAACAATTGGTTTTGGCGGCGACCGTCGCAGTTTTTTTGAGCGCTTGTGGCTCTGCGGTCAAATTAGATAATGTTCCAGTGGAAGATAAATCTGGAAGCAATGTGACGCAACCTGGTGGTCCCGGCACTGGTAATGTAGGTGAGCGGGCCGTTACGCCGGTTGAGCTGGATCAAAACAGAGTTCCGGACGCTGCGAATCGCGTTGTGTATTTTGACTACGACAGTTATGTTATTCGCCCTGAGTTTTTGGCCTTGATTGAGACCAATGCCAAATTACTCAAAGCCAACAAGAATAAGAAGGTCGCTATCGAAGGCCATACCGATGAGCGGGGTGGTCGTGAGTACAACTTGGCTTTAGGCCAGAGACGTGCTGAAGCGGTCAAGCGCGCTATGGGGTTGCAAGGCGTTCCAGAGAGCCAATTGGAAGCAGTGAGCTTTGGCAAAGAAAAGCCGGCCATGATGGGATCGACCGAAGACGCCATGGCTAAAAACAGGCGCGCTGAAATATCGTACCGATGAAAGCCGTAGCTGTGAAATCCGTCGGACAACTGACACGCGTTGCCATGTCTGCCATGTTGTTGGTGGCATGTATGAGCAATGCCTCTGCTGGTATGTTCGACGATGAAGAGGCGCGCAAGGCTATCCTTGATTTGCGCCAAAAGACGCAAACAACCGAACAAAAGCTTGCAGAGGAAACACGGCGTGCTTCTGAGGAATCAGCCCAATCGCAGCGAAATCTTATTGACATGCAAAGTCAATTGGATGCGATGCGCACCGAGCTGGCCAAGCTGCGTGGACAAGGCGAACAAATGGCGCGCGATGTTTCCGAGTTGCAGCGCCAGCAAAAGGATGCTGTGCAAAGTGTGGACGACCGTTTGCGCAAGTTCGAACCTTCTCGCGTGACCATCGATGGTCGGGAGTTTCTGGCCGATCCGAGCGAAAAGCACGACTATGACGCAGCAATGGCCACCTTCCGCAACGGTGACTTCGCTAGCGCGCAAACGGTCTTCGTAGATTTTTTAAACCGTTATCCCAAGACCGGCTATAGGCCATCTGCATTGTTTTGGTTGGGAAATGCTCAATACGCGACTAAAAACTATAAAGACGCGTTGTCCAGTTTCAGGTCCCTCGTGGTCATGGGGCCTGACCAAATGCGCGTTCCTGAGGCGTTGTTAGCTATTGCCAATTGCCAATTGGAATTAAAGGATAACAAGAGTGCCCGCAAGACGATGGATGATCTCATTGCCAAGTTCCCGGCTTCGGAGGCCGCGCAAGCTGCCAAGGATCGTTTGGCGCGTTTACGGTAAGCGCGTTGAGTCTGGTGACTGACTCAACCATGGCTAGTGTTGTCGAAGAGGTCGATGTCACGCGGAGATTCTCAGGACTCGAACGTCTTTACGGGGTTGGACCTGCTAAGGCCATTCGCGAGTCCCATATTGCCGTAGTCGGAATCGGTGGTGTGGGCTCGTGGGTTGCAGAAGCTTTGGCACGCAGCGGTGTGGGCCGCTTGTCACTGATCGATTTGGACCATATCGCTGAGTCCAACATCAATCGCCAAGTTCACGCCCTTAGTTCAACGCTGGGAATGGCCAAAACCGTTGCGATGCAAGAACGGATTGCACTGATTAACCCGGCATGTAAAGTGGTGTGTGTGGATGCTTTTGTCGAGCCCGACAACTGGCCCGCGATCTTGCCTCAAGGAGTTGATGTAGTTGTCGATGCCTGCGACCAAATCAAGGCTAAGACAGCAATGGCGGATTGGGCGCGACGGAGTAAATCCTTGTTTATTTCTGTAGGCGCCGCCGGGGGCAAGCGCCATGCTCACAAGGTCGATGTGGCTGATCTGAGCGAAACAACACATGATCCTCTGCTGGCACAAATGCGTTACCGTTTGCGCAAATCACATAACGCGCCGCGTGAAGGTAAACGCATTGGAATTGCCTGTGTGTTCAGCCGTGAGGCTGTGAAGAGTGCAGATGCATCTTGTCAAATGGAGCAAGACGACAATTCACTCAATTGCCATGGCTACGGTTCAGCCGTTTCAGTGACTGCAACCTTTGGCATGTGCGCAGCCGGTTGGGTGCTCGATAAAATTTCTGAAACTGTGTAAACAGGGGAACAAAAAACGCTATAATTTAAAGCTTCGCAG
>JBDTAG010000058.1:0-5855 GCA_039924745.1 Rhodoferax sp. | reverse complement strand
CAACGACAGCGGGTTGCAGTGCCGTGCTGCCAAGTCTGGACACCTGCTCCAGGTCGCCATCAACCACCGGTTGTACGGTAGTGTTGCCGACGCTTGTGGCCTGCATTGCATCGCCATCGACTATCGGTTGTGCCGCCGTGCTGCCAAGCCTTGGCGCCTGTACCGCCAGCCCCATAGCGCCGGGGTGTTCTGTGGTGTTGCCTTCGATTGCCAGTTGCATCGCAAATGTCGCCATCCCAGGCTGCAGCGTCGTATTACCTTCGTTGAATGTATGCACGACCAACCCGTCCACCGCGGGCTGCAGTGCCGTATTGCCCTCTCTGGCGGTCTGCACGTTAAACCCTGCCACCCCAGGATGCAACGCCGTTCTGCCAACGCTGGCGCTGTGTGTCGCAAGCCCAACTTCGCCGGGATGCAGCGCCGTATTGCCAACGTTAAACGCATGCACAAGCACCCCTAAGCTAGCAGGTTGTAGCGCCGTATTGCCACCGCTGAGCGTGTGCAGCACAAGCCCGTCAACCGCAGGTTGTAGCGCTGTATTGCCGTCACTGATTGCCTGCATTGCCAGTCCAACTCTACCGGGATGCAGCGCTGTGCTACCCAACCTGCCCCAATGCACCGCCTCGCCGACATTGGCAGGTTGCGCCGTGGTCTTGCCGCCGGTCACCTCTTGCGTGAGTAACCCCACGCAGGCTGGCTGCGCAGTCGTGGTACCCCCTGCAACCAGTCCGAATGCACCCGTGGGGCAGGCGACCAATACCACGGTCAACCTCATCAATACAGTCACACCGAAGCAATCTGCACCGCCCACCGCTGGACTTGGCACACCTCCAGGAGGTCCGGGAACAGCTGGCTCAGCCGACAAGCCTCCGGACAAAGCCGATGTCAAAAAGGACGACCAGAATGACATTGCCAACCAAATTGGATCTGAAAAAAATGACTCAACCAAAAAAATGTATTGCAATTAGCAGCTTGTACGTGTGGCTGGCGACGGCGTGTTTTATACCCGCCATGGCCGGCACAGCGATCGGTACCGTCACCCAGGTGAACGGCCCGCTGCTGCTCAAACGCGCCAACGGCAGCATCAAGGCGCTTGCGCTGAATTCCTTTGTGGAGCAAGGCGACACCTTGGTCACCGAGAAGAATACTTATGCGCAGCTCAAGTTTGCCGACGACAGCGAGGTCACGCTAAAACCCGACACCCAATTGAAGATTGAGGTGCTGGTCTTCAACGCAGCCACTGTGACGAATATGGACACGATTTTCAGTATCAGCAAGGGTGCCGTCCAAATCAAGACCGGCGCAACGGCACGTGCCACACCGGAAAGCATTCGCCTTGTCATGCCCAGCCTGCTAGACCCTGTTGCCTCCGTCACCTTGGACCGCAAGGCTGGCACCACCTTTGTTGCGCAATACGTAGAGGCATCAGCAGAGAACCGGTTGGCCCGCTTTGACTCCAAACGGTTGGCGGCACGGTATCCAGCACTACGGTTGGCCGCGGTAGAACCCGCCTATCGTTCCGATGCACCAGCCATTGCGCTGCCCAAAAATTGGGACGCACCGCAACTTCTCGCCCAAGTTACCGCTCCGAGCTCGGGCCCGGGCTTGGCCCCAGGCTTATACGTACATGTCATTGACGGATTGATTCAGCTCTCCAATAGTGGCGGCTCGCAAAATTTCTCCGCCGGCCAGTTCGGTTTTACGCCCAACTTGACCCAGCCTCCTGTGATATTACCCACTAACCCCGGGATCCAATTCAGCCCGCCGCCGTCTTTTTCCACACTGATGGCCAACCCCACCAGCTCAAGTGCCAGCGGCAAGTCTGCAACAGTAGACTGCATGGTTCGTTAAACCCGGTTAGCTGGCGCCGGGCCTCACACCGGCCAAACCACCCCATGGTTGTTCAGGATGGCGTCCAGCGGCACGTCATGCGGTTCTGGTTCAAAATCTTCGACAAAGCCCACGCCATAACCCAACCCCACGGTAAAGGGCTTGGGCTGCAGCGAGGCCATCATCCGGTCGTAAAACCCGCCCCCATAACCCAGCCGGTAGCCGCCAGGCCCATAGCCAACGCAGGGAGCAAACAACAGCGTGGGCACGATCACTTCGGTGTCCTTGGGTTTGGGGATGCCATAGGCGTCCTCTTCCATCGGGCAACCTGGGTACCACGCGTGGAAGGTCATGGTCTTGTGCTCTTTATTGACCACCGGCAGGCCGATACGGCGCAACTGGGGCTCATCCAGCAGCTCGCCATCCTCTTTCCAGCGGTGCAGCGCTGGCAAAGGGTCAAACTCACCTTTGATGGGCCAATACGCGCCGATGACGGTGTCGGGACGGCCCACCAGCCAAATGCGCATAACCTGTTGCAATAAATCAGCCTGCTGTAGCCTATCGGGCAGATTCAGGCGTTGTTCAAGCAAGTGTTTGCGCAGGGCTTTTTTAGCCTCTGCTTTTGAATCATCTGAGTTGTCCATAATCTCCACATGCAGTTTTCAGCCATTCTGACATCGATAGCGCTCTTTTGTGCCGTCACCGTCACCCCATCCGCCCCAGCATACGCCCAGAACCGTGACAGTTCGCGCGCCGACAACATTGTGCTGGAGATGGCCCAGTCCTACAAAGCACGTGACCGCAAGCGCCTGATCGCCCTGCTACCCCAAGTGCGCGGCAATGCACTGGAGCCATGGGCCGCCTACTGGGATTTATCGGCGCGGCTCGACGAAGCAGGTCCTACCGAGATCCAGGAATTTTTCAGCCGGTACAGTGGCACCTACCAAGAAGATCGCCTGCGTGCCGAGTGGCTGCTACAACTTGGGCGCAACCGAGACTGGGCCGCATTCAACCGTGAATATGCCTTGTACCGCATGAACGATGACAAATCGGTGCGCTGTTACGCATTGTTGTCCGAGCACATGGCCAGCGGGGTGGACAACACGGTGCTGGTCAAAGAAAACTGGCTGAGCCTGAAAGACATAGACGAGGGCTGCGCCGCCGCCGCCGAACAGTTGGTCAAAGACCTGCCCTCATCTGCCGCCGCCATGGCTTGGCAGCGCGCCCGGCTGGGCATGGAAAACGACCGTCTGCGCGTGGTGACCCAAGCTGTAGGCATTGTCAGCCCCAGTTCGGTGTCCAAGATCAACGCCATCTATACCAACCCTGGCAAATACCTCAACGACAAACTCACTGCTTTCCAGCCCAAAACCCGCGAGCTGGTGTCTCTGGCACTGATCCGCCAAGCCACGCTAGACCCAGCTGAAGCAGCAGTAGAAATCGACAAGTTGCGCTGGAAAACCCAGTTGACTGACGAAGAGCGTAGCTGGATCTGGGGCGCCATCGGCAAGCGGGCAGCACAAAAACTGTCCAACGACGCGGCGGATTACTTTGCCCGAGGCCAAGCTTCTGCCATGAACGATGACCACTTGGCCTGGCAGGTCCGTGCGGCACTGCGCATGGGTCGCTGGCCACAGGTGTTGACCACGATCGCAGCCATGTCAGATATCCAGCGCAACGACCCTACCTGGGTCTACTGGCGGGCCCGCGCCCTGTTGCAGCAAAAGGGCACAGAGGGCGCCCGTACCCATGCGCTGCAGTTGCTCGAAGGCATTGCCAATTCGCGTGGCTTTTATGAGCAACTGGCACTGGAAGAATTGGGCCAACGCATCACCGTGCCGGCCAAGCCCATGCCACTGACCGCAGAGGAAAAAGAAGCTGCCCGTCTGAACCCCGGCTTGAACCGCGCGCTCTACGCCATCAACATAGGCTTGCGTTCTGAGGGCGTGCGCGAATGGAACTACAGCACCAACCTGCATATACGCGGCGGCATGGACGACCGCAGCCTTCTGGCCGCCGCCGACATGGCCTGTCACTATGAAGTCTGGGATCGCTGCATCAACACCAGCGAACGTACCAAATCCGTCATCGATTTCGAGCAGCGTTTCCCTATGCCCTTCAAGGCCGCAGTCATCGCCCGCTCTGCACAAATTGGCCTAGACCCCGCCTATGTCTACGGCCTGATCCGCCAAGAGAGCCGCTTCATCATGGATGCCAAATCCGGCGTGGGCGCTTCGGGCTTGATGCAGGTCATGCCCGCCACAGCCAAATGGACCGCCAAAAAAATCGGCCTGACCACCTTCCAGCCGCACCACATCATCGACCGTGAAACCAACATCGCCATTGGCACGGGCTACCTCAAGCTGGTGCTGGACAGCTTCGACGGCTCCATGCCATTGGCTGCAGCCGCCTACAACGCGGGTCCAGGCCGCCCACGCATTTGGCGTGGCCAGACCGGCGCACCACTGATGGAGGCCGCCATCTGGGCCGAAAACGTGCCCTTCACTGAGACCCGCGACTATGTCAAAAAGGTGTTGGCTAATACCACCAACTACGCCGCGTTGATCACCGGGCAACCCCAGTCGCTAAAGGCCCGCTTAGGCATGATCGGCCCCAAAGACGCCACCCAACCGGATGCGGGGATCGACCTGCCCTGACCACGCAACGGTCGTACAAGGTTTCATCATCCATGCGGCGGCCACTGCGCACTGCCAACTCCAACCCCTTCACCAGGTGCCCCTATGCTGAAACTCTTTATTGGCAATAAAAACTACTCATCCTGGTCTATGCGCCCTTGGGTCATGCTGCGCCAAGCCGGCATTCCTTTTGAAGAAGTCATGGTCCGCTTTGATTCCTTTGATGCCGACTCCAAGTTCAAAAGCACCCTGCAAGGCGCAACACCCACCGGCAAAGTGCCGCTGTTGGTGGACGGGAATTTAGCCGTATGGGACACACTGGCGATTGCCGAATACGCCGCCGAACAATTCCCAGACAAGCACCTGTGGCCCACCGACAAGACCGCCCGGGCCCGCGCGCGCAGCGTCTGCGCCGAGATGCACAGCGGATTCACTGGCTTGCGCAGCAACTGCCCGATGAACATCGAAGCCGAACTGGCCGATACCGGCGCACTGATCTGGCGCGACAAGGCCGCCGTTCGCGCCGATGTGCAGCGATTGGTTGAAATGTGGAGCGATCTGCTGGCAACACACGGCGGTCCGCTGCTTTTTGGCGGCTTTACTATCGCCGACGCCTACTTTGCGCCGGTCTGCATGCGCCTCAAGACCTACGCGCTGCCGGTGCCCGCAGGCATAGCCGCCTATGTCGATCGCGTCTGCGCCCTGCCCGGCGTGCAAGCCTGGATCACGCAGGCTTTGGCTGAAAAAGACTTCCTCGACTTTGAAGAACCGTATCGCATCAGGCCATGAAAACCTACCTGGTCGGTGGCGCGGTGCGCGACGCACTGATGGGCTTGCCCATGCAAGACCACGACTGGGTGGTGGTGGGCGCCACGCCGCAAATGCTGCTGGACCAGGGCTACCTACAAGTGGGGCAAGACTTTCCTGTGTTCCTGCACCCTGAGACCCGGGAAGAGTATGCGTTGGCACGCACCGAGCGCAACACCGCCCCTGGCTACCGGGGCTTTGCAGTACACGCCGCACCCGACGTGACCCTGGAAGAAGACCTGGCGCGGCGCGACCTTACTATCAATTCAATAGCTGCACCAATAGATTACACGAGGGCTAGAGGCGTATTTTCCTTAGAAGATGTTGGTTTGGTGGACCCTCATGGAGGACGTCAGGACATTGCCGACAAAGTGCTGCGCCACGTAACGCCCGCCTTCCGCGAAGACCCAGTGCGCATACTGCGGCTGGCCCGCTTTGCGGCACGCTTCACCGACTTCAGCGTCGCGCCTGAAACCAGCACACTAATGCGTGACATGGTGGCCAGTGGCGAGGCCGACCACCTGGTCGCAGAGCGGGTATGGCAAGAGTTGTCACGCGGGCTGATGGAGGCGCAACCCTCAC
>JBDTAG010000057.1:0-3849 GCA_039924745.1 Rhodoferax sp. | reverse complement strand
AAATGCCCGACCACAATCGCAGACTACTATCAAATTTATAGCTAATAACGCTTATTTGACGAGGGCTAGAGGCTAAAAACATCATTAACGTTCCTGGAAAGGCTGGTTTCCACAAAAGCAGCTTATTGGGAATACGCGGCAGATCACCTTTTGGATTCAACATCGCACCCGCAGTGCGATACTGGCCCTCATGCGTTTGGGTATCGTCTGCATCCTCGTTTTAGCTGGACTCAGTTACCACGGTCGTGCCCGGTCGCAAGACACTGTCACCGTTGTACTGAGTGAAGACAGCGGCGCGTATGCAGAATTTGCCAGCCAACTTGGCAGTGCCCTGGGCAAGGCCGGTGGCGCTAAAACCGCATTGCGCGTGGTAACACTGAACAATTTGAAAGATGAGCCCGCAGCGCGCACCGGCACAACCCAGGTACTGATCGCGGTGGGCACACCGGCCATGGCAGCGATGGCACGCAAGCCTACGGCTGTTCCCGTGCTGAACGTATTGGTTCCACGCGCCAGCTTTCGCAGCTTGACCCGATCCAGTGCACGCACGCAGGACAACAAGCTTTTTTCGGCCGTCTTCTTCGACCAACCTTGGGCGCGACAGCTTTCTCTGATTCGCAACGCCATACCCGGACGCCGGGTTGGCGTTCTCTTGGGCAAGGATTCGGCAGAGTTCGGCAGCAGCCTTCTGGCCGCCGCCCGCGACGCCCACATGGTGGTCACCCTGGAAACGGTCTTGGACGAGGCCGATTTGCTACCGGCGCTCAAGCGCCTGTTGCCCAACAGCGATGCCCTGATGGCGGTGCCCGACGCCACCATTTACAACCGCAGCAACATTGCCACCATTTTGCTGACCAGTTACCGTGCGAAGGTGCCACTCTTTGGGTTTTCGCCGTCTTATGTGAAGGCCGGTGCACTGGCGGCGGTTTACAGCGAGCCCGGGCAGATCGCGCAACAGGTGGCAGAAATCATCCAGAAACTGCCAGCCAATGGCGGACTGCCAGCACCGCAGTCACCACGTTATTTTTCCATTGCGGTGAACGCGCAGGTTCGCCTTTCACTGGAGTTGAACGTGGACGATGAGGCGCAGTTGCTGCAAAAAATCAGGCAACTGCCGGAGACTGCGCCATGAAGAGCTGGCGGCTTACCCACCGCATTTTGCTGCTGGCGCTCGCGCCGGTCTGGATCATCACGGTTCTGCTCACGCTGTTGGTTGTCGTTGGTGGCACGGCCGAAATCGATGGGGCACTCCAATTGCGCGGTACCGTCATCGTGCGCCAACTGGCGCCGGCCAGTGAGTACGGCGCGTTCTCAGGCAACCGGGAGGTCTTGCAGGCGCTGACCCAGGCCGTGATGCGTGAAGACGATGCCAAAGCCGTCATGATCACCGATGCCCAACACCGCGTACTAGCCGTCAGTGGCAAACCCAGCCACATCAGCCAAAGCCACACAGGTACGGTCGACCAAGCGCAAGTTTTGCACAGCGAGAAGGATGCGCTGATCTTCGCTGCACCCATTTATCAGGATGCGCGCCCGGGGGATGGGTATGACTTCGGCCTGCTGGACCAGGCCGCCACCAACGACCCACCCCGCACAGGCAAGCTGCTGGGAATGGTCTACCTGGAGCTGAGTACTGCCAACAGCCAACACAGTAAAAACATGTTTATGCTCGTTAGCCTGTTGATTGGCGCACTGGGCACGGCCAGCGCGACCGTGCTGGCCTTGCGCATGAGCAAAGACATCACACGGCCCTTGTCCTACTTGCTGGATGGCGTCAACCAAATGGCGCAGGGCAAACTGGAAACCCGAATACCCACCCAATCGACAGGCGAGCTAGCCGATCTGGAAAACGGCTTCAACTTCATGGCGGAGAAGCTGGAAAACGGCCGTGAGGCCATGCGCAAGGTCAATGCCAATCTCGAACAGTTGGTCGCCCATCGGACCCAGCAGCTAAAGGATAGAAATCTGGCACTGGAGCAACTCTCCACAACGGACCAGCTTTCGCGTGCGCAGGCCGAGGCTGCCAATACGGCCAAGAGCCAGTTTTTGGCCAACATGAGCCATGAAATCCGCACGCCCATGAATGGCATTCTGGGCATGACCCACTTGGCGCTGCAGACACCGTTGGACGCACGGCAACGTAATTACCTGGAAAACGTAGAGACAGCTGCCAAGGGCCTATTGGGCGTCGTCAACGACATTCTGGATTTCTCCAAGATCGAAGCGGGCAAGGTCAGCTTTGAAAAGATTGATTTTCATCTGGAGGACGTGCTGTACGGGGTAACCGATCTGGCGGTGATCAAGGCGCAGAAGAAAGGGCTGGAACTGCTGTTCCGGATTGATGCACAGGTTCCGCACGCCATGGTCGGAGACCCGTTGCGCCTTCGGCAAATTTTGACCAATCTGGTGGATAACGCCATCAAGTTCACCGAACACGGGGAGGTGACGGTGTCCATCAGCACTGTGGCAGTGGATGCTGAAAATGCAGAGCTGCGGTTTGCCGTCTCCGACACCGGCGTGGGCCTGACCGCGGAGCAGATCGCGCGCCTATTCACCGCGTTCACCCAAGCCGATAACTCGACCACCCGCAAGTATGGCGGCTCCGGACTGGGACTGACCATTTGCAAACGGCTGGTGGAGCTGATGTCGGGTCAGATGGACGTCACCAGCGAGCCGGGTGTCGGCAGCACATTCTTTTTCACGGCATGTTTTGGCTTGCGCGCAGGTTATCTTCCGCGCACGGCTGCGATAGCGCCTGCCGATACGCTGCGCGTGTTGGTGGTAGATGACAACGCGAGCGCACGCGACATCTTCCAGGGCATGCTGGAGTCGCTGCAGATCGACACGGTATGTGTCAACGATGGCCTTCTGGCCATGGAAGCGCTGGAACAGGCACACCAGGCGGGCAAACCGTTCGGTCTTGTCATGGTGGATTGGCACATGCCCCATATCGACGGAGTTGAAACCGTACGCCGTATCCAGGCCAACCAGAACCTGCCCACTGCGCCCGTTTGCATGATGGTCACAGCACACAGCCGAGAAGAATTGCTGCGGCAAGTTAGGACTTCCGGTGTCAGCATAGACGGCCTACTCATCAAACCCGTTGCACCTTCCACGCTGTACGACAGCATCATGACAGCGCTGGGTATGGAGGCCGGCCCCGGCCACCACACGGTCGAAGGTCGCAGTGCGCGGGTGGACGTTGAAAGCGCCTTGCGCGGCGCACACATTCTGCTGGTCGAAGACAACGATATGAACCGCGAATTTGCGTTGGAGATACTGGGCCGGGCAGGCATTCAGGTCGATGTGGCCAGCAATGGCAAGGAAGCATTGGAAAAGATCGACTGCTTCCACTATGACGGCGTGCTGATGGACTGCCAGATGCCGGTCATGGACGGGTTTGACGCCACACGCAGAATCCGCGCCGATGCGCGCTTTGCAGCACTGCCGGTGATTGCCATGACGGCGAACGCCATGGCCGGCGACCGTGAGCGGTGTGCCGCTGCCGGCATGAACGAACACGTTGCCAAACCCATAGATATCGACCTGCTATTTCTGACCTTAGCCCGCTGGATAAAGCCGCGCGTTGGTACACACGTCGCTTTTGCAACGTCAGCCCAGCCGCAGACCTCGCCCATGCCAGTGGTAGCCGACCTGGATATCTCAAAGGTCAAAGGGCGCATAGGAGACGACGGGAATTTGTTCCGCAACATGCTTAGATGGTTCAGCGATGGGCAAAAAGACAGTGTCCAGAATATGCGCGCCGCCCTGGCAGCCGGTGACTACCAATCAGCGCACCGCCTGGCGCACACGCTCAAGGGCGCGGCCGGCGATATCGGCGCCACCCAG
>JBDTAG010000056.1:0-10360 GCA_039924745.1 Rhodoferax sp. | reverse complement strand
CCTCCCAACGGTTCGCCGGTAGTGGCCTTCCCTTTTGCTGGGGTGCGCGTAGGCTACCCCGATTTGGTAGAGACGCGTTCAGCCAAAGGCGGTATCTTTGCCGGCCCTTGTGCCGTCTGGTTCCGCCTGCGCCACCCATTAGTGGAAGGCCAAACGCCCAGCGCGTACCAGCGGGTGGCGGTGGCTGCCGATTCGGACAATGGCATTAGCGCCGTGCTGGACTATGAACGCTATAGTTTTGTCAATTCCGATCTCAGCATCAACATGCTGCGCCCTCCCGTTGGCGACTGGATTTGCCTGGACGCCCGCACGTGGCTGGCCAGCAACGGCTGCGGTCTGGCTGAGTCTGCCCTGTACGACCAACAAGGTCTGATCGGCCGTGCCACACAAAGCCTTGCCGTCAAAGCACGCTAGCATTTTTTCATCTACGACCCCAAACACACCTTCACACATCCATGCTTCGCAGCCCCATCAAACATTGCAAAGAGTGCGGCGCGGCCGTGGTCTACCGATTGCCGGACGACGGTGACACCAAGGAGCGGGCCGTCTGCACCGCTTGCCACACCGTGCACTATGAAAACCCGCTGAATGTAGTGGGCACCGTGCCGTATTGGGGCGACAAGATTTTGCTGTGCAAACGCAATATCGAACCGCGTTGGGGCAAGTGGACGCTGCCCGCCGGCTTCATGGAGCTGAACGAAACCACTGCAGAAGGTGCCGCACGCGAAACCGTTGAAGAAGCCGGTGCGCAGTTCGAAATGCAAGGCCTGCTGACCCTACTCAATGTGGCCCGGGTCGGCCAAGTACACCTGTTCTACCGCGCCCGGTTGTTGAGCGATGTCTTCGACCCCGGCACCGAAACCATTGAGGCCAAACTTTTCAGCGAGGATGAAATTCCGTGGGACGAAATTGCCTTTCGCACCGTCAAGGAAACGCTTGACCGCTATTTCGCTGACCGCAAGGCAGGCCACTACGGCATCCACCAGATAGACATTGTGTAAGCCACATGGCATTGAGCAAGCCGACCGCTAAAGAGAACAAACTTGCAGACGCGATGCTGGAGCTGGTCTTGCATGTTCCGTCCAGCGCAGAAGCCGTGACCAGCCATCCGGCTGAGCGCGCGCATGCCATTGCGCGCAAGGCGGCACGCACGGCCAGCGTAGTGTCGGGGTCCCTTTCTCTACCACCAGGCTTCCTGGGTTGGCTGACCGTCATGCCCGAGTTGTTAGGCGTGTGGCGCCTGCAGGCACAAATGGTGTCGGACATCGCCGGTGTCTATGGCAAGTCAAAAACCTTGGGGCGTGAACAGATGCTGTACTGCCTGTTCAAACATGTGTCAGCCCAATTGTTCCGAGACGTCGTCGTGCGCGTGGGTGAACGTTTTGTGGTTAGGCAAGCCTCGATGAAAGTCTTGCAAGGGCTGGCGCAGCAACTGGGTGTCCAGCTTTCAAAAGCCGTCATCAGCAAGGGTGCCTCGCGCTTTGTGCCACTGCTGGGCGCGGTAGGTGTGGGCGCCTACGCATACTTTGACACCCTGCAGGTTGCCAAGACTGCTGTGGAGCTGTTCGAGCGTGAGACGGTGGTCAACAACGACGATGCGGTTTGGGTCGATGTTGACGCCATCGGCCATGAAGATCTGCAAGAGAAGAAATCCTCCGGCTCGCAGACCAAGGGCAAGAAGAAAAAAGGCTTCTAGCCCTCGTCAATACTGCGTAAGCAGCTATAAAAACAGGAGCAATTGGCTCCGATACCTTCCTTCTCTATCACCCATTGATCCATGGCCAAACTGTTTTTCCGCTACTCGGCCATGAACGCCGGCAAGTCTACCGCCCTGCTGCAAATCGCCTACAACTATGAAGAGCAAGGTCAGCGTGTGCACTTGTTCACCGCTGCTATTGATAACCGCAGAGGTGCGGGTTGCATTGCCTCCCGACTGGGCCTGCAACGCCAAGCGGATGTATTCGACGGACACACAGAGTTCTTTGCCTTGCTGTCGAACGAGGTGGGTCTGGCCTGCGTTCTCGTCGACGAGGCACAATTTTTATCGCCCCTGCAAGTGCGCCAGTTGCACCGACTGGCAAACACCAGCAACGTGCCGGTCATCTGCTTTGGCCTGCGCTCTGACTTTATGGGGAATGCCTTTCTAGGCTCGGCACAGTTGCTGACACTGGCCGACGACATCGAAGAAATCAAAACTATTTGTGCCTGCGGACGAAAGGCCACCATGAACATCCGCAACGATGCCCAAGGCAAGCGCGTGCATGCCGGTGAGCAAGTAGAAATTGGGGGAAACGAGCGCTACCAGCAGGTCTGTGCGCGGTGCTTTTACGGCGAGATCGACTAACCAGCTACCGCACTATCGGGAACACCAGACGCACCAACAGACCAGCGCCGTGTGCAGGCGTATCCAATTGCACACCCGCACCGACTTTGGAGGCAAATTCCTGCACGATGGCCAGCCCCAAGCCACTGCCGTCGGAGCGGCCGTCATCCATGCGGTAGAAACGCTCAAAAATACGTACGCGACTTTCTGGTGGAATGCCAGGACCGTTGTCCTGCACTTCCAGCGTCATGGCTTGCGGCGAGCGAATGGCGCGCACAATTACGTGACTGCCTACGGGGCAATAGCGGATGGCGTTATCGACCAAATTAGTCAAGATTTCTCGCAACACCACCGCACTGAAGCCCACTGTTGGGGCAGCCTCTGCATCAAACTCCAATTCCAGTTCTATGGATTTGGTCTGCGCAAGACCTACCAGCCGCTCAAACACTTCTTGCACGACGACCACCACGTTGCAGCCTGCCTCCGTTGCCACATTTTTAGGGGCCACCATGGATTCAGCCATCGAAAGTGTTAACAGTTGGTTCACCAGTCGGGTCGCTTCGCGCAGTGTGTTCCGCGCGGCTTGCAGAGACTCCTGGCGATCCTCTGCGCCGTCGGCACGTGCCGCAAAGTTGAGTTGGGTGTTGAGCACGGCGAACGGGGTTCGCAACTGGTGCGCCGCGTTCTGGATGAAAACACCCTGGGCACCGACGTGGGCCTCCAAGCGCTGGATGTAATCGTTCAATGAATCCACCAGGGGCACCAGCTCTACCGGTATGCCGTCCATGGTCAGCAATTGGAGCGTGCCAGGCTCACGACTACGCACCGCATCGCGCAGGCGCAGCAGGGGCCGCAAGCCCCCATGCAATCCGAACACGATAAAAACCGCCGCCAGCGCCAGTATCAGCAATTGCTGCCCCATTGCATGCAGCCACAGGCTGCTGGCCAGTTGTTGGTGCTCCTCCAGGGTCTGGGCCACCTCCACCAAGACGGGTTCGTCACTGGGCGCACCAATCACCGGCTGGCGCAAGGCCACAACCCGCACCGGCATGTCACGCATGCGGGCATTGAAAAAGTGTGGCGAACTGCCCGGTGCCATGTCGACCGGGCGTATCAAGTCTGTGTAACCCGCCAACAGTTGACCCGCACCACTGGTGATGCGGTAAAAAATGCGATCCGGTTGGGTCAACTGGAACAGCTCCAGCGCCGAGGGCAGTATCTGGTAGTGAAAGGCACCGTCTTCGTAGCGAACCTGCTCGCCCATGCTGCGCGCAGACCCCAGCAGCAGACGATCCTGCACCACCGTGGCGGTGTGTTGGGCATCGCGGTAGGACGCAACCGCATTGAGTGCAATCGCACCCGCCAATGGGATCAGCACCCACAGCAACAGCTTGCTGCGTACGCTACGCAGCACGTTCGGATTCCCGCAGCATGTAGCCCAAGCCGCGCAAGGTGACGATGCCAACGCCGCTCGCGTCCAGCTTCTTGCGCAAGCGATGCACATAGATTTCTATGGCGTCAGCGGATACGTCTTCGTCCATGGAAAACAGGCTTTGGGCCAGCGCCTGTTTGGAAACCGTCGTAGTGGCTTTGGTGATCAGCACTTCCAGCACCGCACGCTCGCGCGGTGTGCACGCGAATTCATGTCCGCCTAACGTGAACTCGCGGGTGTTGGTGTTGAACTGCAAGTCGCCACACTGCACCAGAGGCGTGGCCAGTCGGGATGCACGGCGCAACAGCACACGGATGCGGGCCTCCAGCTCCTCCACCTCGAAAGGCTTGGCCAGGTAGTCATCTGCACCTTGGTTCAATTCGCTCACGCGGCTCTGGATGGAGTTGTTGGCTGAAAGAATCAATACGGGGGTTTCGTCCTTGCGCGCACGCAAGCGCCGCAGCACTTCGTTGCCATCCATCTTGGGTAGTGCAAGGTCCAGGATGACCAAGCTGTAGCGCTCCGAGCGCAATGCGAAATCAGCATCGGCTCCATTGGCGATCCAATCCACCGTGTACTGCTCTTTGCGCAGTGCGCGCGCCAACCAATCGGCCAACTCTGCGTTGTCTTCCACCAGCAATAGGCGCATGTTTACTCCAGCCCGCGTAACACTACGCAGCGCCACATGTTACGCAGGGCCAAGGCTTGTACACCCAATACTGACCCCGTGTTTACCCTAGACCTGCCGCACTGAAAGCCAATCGAAAGCAATGGGCTTTTACGCTTGGCGTCATCGGACACGGTCCGGGCTTTTTTTAAAACCCATCCAGGAGACAGACACCATGAAGAAATCCCCCATTTCCCGCCACATGCTGGGCAGCATTGCACTTGCAGTTTCACTGGTAGGCGCATCCGCAGCCCATGCCGCTGACAAGATCAGCATCATGGTCGGTGGCTATGAAAAGCAAATTTATCTGCCCGCCAAATTGGCGGAAGGCCTGGGCTATTTCAAGGCAGAAGGCATTGACGTTGAACTGCTCAACGAGGCATCCGGTGTCAACGCCGAGAATGAAATGCTGGCAGGTGCAGTGCAAGGCGTTGTGGGCTTTTATGACCACTGCGTGGATCTGCAAACCAAGGGCAAACAGGTCATGTCCGTGGTGCAGTTCAGCCAGGCGCCGGGCGAAGTCGAAATGGTGTCCAACAAGCATCCCGAGATCAAGTCGTTTGCCGATTTGCGCGGCAAATCATTGGGTGTGACCGGGCTGGGTTCTTCCACCAACTTTTTGACCCAATACATGATGGTCAAGGCTGGCGTTCCGCTAGGTGAATTCACCACCCTGCCGGTAGGCGCGGGTACCACGTTCATCGCCGCCATGCAACAAGACAAGATTCAGGCCGGCATGACCACTGAGCCCACCATCTCGCGCCTGATCAAAACCGGCGACGCCAGAATTTTGGTAGACATGCGCAGCATTGAAAAGACCAAGGCGGCATTGGGTGGAACCTACCCTGCGGCGTCGTTGTATATGTCCGCTGACTGGGTGGAGAAGAACAAGCCGACTGTGCAAAAGCTGGCCAATGCTTTCGTCAAAACCCTGAGGTTCATCGCCACGCACAGCGCCGCAGAAATTGCTGAAAAGATGCCCAAGGATTTCTACGCGGGTGACAAAGACGGTTATATCAAGGCACTGGCCGATGGCAAGGGGATGTTCACGCCGGATGGCGTCATGCCCGCAGGCGGTCCAGAAACCGTGCTTCAGGTTTTGTCTGGCTTCTCCAAGAACCTCAAGGGTAAAACCGTTGACCTGAGCAAGACCTACACCACCGAGTTCGTCAAGAACGTCAAGTAAATGACAGCACCAAACAGCAGTCCGGCCATTGAGCTCATCAATGTCAGCCGTAGATTCCTCACGCCTGATGGCAAGTCCATGACCGCGCTGCGGGACTTCAACATGACGGTCGCTCGCGGCGAGTTTGTGGCCGTCGTCGGCCCCACTGGCTGCGGCAAATCCACTACGCTGAACCTGGTCACTGGCCTGGCCAAACCGTCCAGTGGGCAGGTACGCGTGATGGGTGAGCCGGTCAACGGCATACACCCTGGCATCGGCTTTGCGTTCCAGACTGATGCGCTTTTTCCGTGGCGCAGCGTCATCGACAACGTGGTGGCGGGGCCCTTGTTTCGGGGTGTTCCCAAAGAACAGGCGTATGAAAAAGCCCGCCACTGGCTGGCACGGGTCAACCTGACGGGCCACGAAACCAAGTACCCGCACCAATTGTCAGGTGGCATGCGCAAACGGGTCTCACTGGCGCAAACCTTCATCAACGAGCCCCAAATTTTGTTGATGGACGAGCCTTTCTCGGCGCTGGATGTGCAAACCCGGGTTTTGATGCACGAGGAATTGCTGAAGCTGTGGTCGGATGCCAAGGCCTCTGTCGTCTTTGTCACGCACGATCTGGAAGAAGCCATCGCGCTGGCCGACAAAGTCTATGTGCTGACGTCTGGTCCGGCCACCGTGAAGTCGGTGTATCCCATCAACCTTCCGCGGCCCCGCATCGTCAGCGATATCCGCTATGACAAGGCCTTTATCGAACTGTCCCAAACGATCTGGAACGACCTGCGCGACGAGGTGCAACGCGGCGCCGCGCGTGAAGAAGCCGTGACGGCCTAAGAAAGCGACCACAAAATGACCGACACCACACTCTCCAAGGACATCGTGTTCCAGCCCGGCACTTCGGATGCCGAAATCGAGGCCGCCGCCGCCCGCGCCATGCGCAAGCGAACGCAAGCCGTCTACTTTTGGCGCTACTTTATTCTGGTGGTTTTCTTGGGTGGCTGGGAAGTGCTCAGCCGCACCAAGCTCATTGATGAATTCTTCTATTCCAGCCCCACCGACATCATCAAACGTCTGTACGAGTGGACCACCGAAGGCACGTCCGAAGGCCCGCTGTGGTACCACCTGTGGGTCACCATGGAGGAATCCATCCTGGGCTTTTTAACGGGCGCGGTCGCGGGTATCGTTGCAGGCATCGCGCTGGGTCGCAACCGGATGTTGGCCGATGTGTTTTCGGTTTACATCAAAGTGATCAACTCCGTTCCTCGGGTGGTGTTGGCGCCGATCTTCATCATGATTTTTGGCCTGGGGCTCACCTCCAAAGTGGCCCTGTCCTTTGTCATGGTGTTTTTTGTGGTGTTTTCCAATGCTTTCCAGGGCGTGCGGGAAGCCGACCGCAACTTGCTGGCCAACGCTCAAATCCTGGGTGCCAAAGACTGGCAGTTGACCCGCGCCGTGGTGATTCCGTCGGCCATGAGCTGGATCTTTGCGTCGCTGCACGTGAGCTTCGGTTTTGCGATCGTCGGCGCAATTGTGGGCGAGTTCGTGGGTGCGCGCCATGGCATCGGCTTGTTGATCAATGTGGCCAAGGGCTCGTTCGATTCAGCGGGCATGTATGCCGCCATCGTCATCATCATGGTGGTAGCCCTTGCCGCCGAGTACGCCATGACGATCGTTGAAAACCACCTCGCCAAGTGGCGCCCTGCCCCACTGCACGACATGCAGTGAGATGTGAAGCGATCAGCGCATATTGGTAACCGGCTAGGCCAACAGATCCCGAATCTGTTGCAAGGCCGCCGGATCTTCCATCGTCGTCAGATCGCCTGCGTCGCGCCCCTCGCACACTGCCTGGATCGCGCGGCGCAGCAGCTTGCCGCTGCGCGTCTTGGGCAACACACTGACAAAACGCACCCGGGCCGGCCGACCCACCGCACCTATGCTGTTGTCGACCACCTTCATCACCTCGGCCTCCAACTTGGCGCGGGCATCATCGTCTACCAGCACACTGGCGTCCCGCAGCACTGCAAATGCTACGGCGACCTGTCCCTTGAGGGCATCGGCGATGCCCACCACCGCCACTTCAGAGATATTCGGGTGGCTGGAAATGCTCTCCTCGATCTCGCGGGTGCCTAACCGGTGACCCGCTACATTGATGACGTCATCGGTACGGCCCAAGATGAAGAAATAGCCGTCCTTGTCGCGCACGCCCCAGTCAAAGGTGTTGTAGACCAGCTTGCCGGGGATACTTTGCCAGTAGGTTTTAACAAAGCGTGCATCGTCGCGCCAAATGGTTTGCATGCAGCCAGGCGGCAACGGGCCATCGATGGCGACCATCCCTTTTTGATCCGCGCCGGTTAGTTCTTCCCCGGTGTTCTCGTCGATCAGCTTGACGTTGTAGCCATACATGGCCACGCCGGGGCTGCCAAATTTGCTTTTCTGTGGTTCCACGCCGTTGGCAATGCTCAAAATCGGCCAGCCGGTTTCGGTCTGCCAATAATTGTCGATGATCGGTTTGCCCAAGCCCTGGCTGATCCATTGCGCCGTGGGTTCATCTAATGGCTCGCCAGCCAGGAACAAGGCGCGCAGACTGGACAGGTCATATTTGGTGAGCAGCGCGGGGTCTTGCTTCTTCAACACACGCACGGCGGTTGGTGCGCTGAACATGACGGTCACCTTGTACTTCTCGACCAGACTCCACCAAATGCCGCCGTCCGGGCGGGTGGGCAAGCCCTCATACATGATGGTCGCCATGCCGGCGATCAACGGGCCATAGACGATGTAACTGTGGCCCACAACCCAGCCGATATCGCTGGTCGAAAAATACGTTTCGCCGGCCTTGCCGCAGAAGATGTGCTCCATGCTGGCTGCCAGCGCCACGGCATAGCCGCCTGTGTCGCGCTGCACGCCTTTGGGCTTGCCCGTAGTGCCGCTGGTGTACAGCGTATAGCTGGGGTGGTTAGACTCCAGCCACACGCAGGGCACCACTGCATTCAAGTGTTTCTGCCGCTCAGCCCTCCACAAATGGTCTCGTCCCGCTACTAAATTCATAGCAGCAAGTTGCCTATCGGCTAGCAGCAATGCCGCAGGTTTGTGGCTGGACAGCGCTATGGCTTCGTCCAACAGCGGTTTGTACGCAATAGCTTTTCCACCGCGCGAGCCTGCATCGGCACTGACGATGACCGTAGGGCTGGCATCTTCAATCCGCGAGGCCAACGAGCCAGCCGCAAAACCGCCAAACACGACCGAATGGATTGCACCAATGCGCGCGCAGGCCAGCATCGCAAAGGCAGCTTCGGCGATCATGGGCATATAGATCAGTACGCGATCACCCTGTTGCACGCCCAAATCCAAAAGCACAGCAGCCATGCGTTGCACTTCGGCGTGCAGCTCTGCGAAGGTGTAGGTCTGCTCTGTATTGGTTTCGGTAGAAACGGCGATCAAGGCTGCTTGTTGCGCGCGGTCCTTGAGGTGGCGGTCCACCGCGTTGTGGCACAGATTGGTAGTGCCACCGACAAACCAGCGTGCGAATGGTGGGTTGCTGTAATCGCAAATCTGCGTGGGCGGTGTTTGCCAGTCGATGCGCTGGGCTTCTTGGGCCCAAAAACCATCACGGTCGTCTATGGAGTGGCGGTAGAAATCTGCGTAAGCGGTCATCATGCATCCCTCAAGAATTCAAAATCTGAATTCATAATTATGGAGATGCAGCTTGCAGGCGCCTGACGCGCCTTGTTTCGACCTATTTAATAAGGGCCTGCATGGCCTTGAAGTCCGGGTGCTCTGCGCTGCGTATCCACTCAAATGCCACCATTTCGGTGGTTACCAGTTCAGCGCCAGCTCCGGCCAAACGGTCAAAAGCGGCGTCCCGGTTGCGTTCCGTGCGCGAGCTACAGGCATCGGTCACAACCCATACGTCAAACTCGTCTTCCAACAAGTCCAAAGCCGTTTGCAGCAAGCACACATGGGCTTCACATCCGGCCAAGACGATGGTTCCACGCGGTTCGCTACCGGGTGGTGGTTTTTGTAAATGCTTGGGTAGGCTGCGTGCGTTGCCCTGCACGGGTTTGGGTTCTGGACGCAACCATTCTCCCAAGCCCTCTTCTACCGCACTGAACTGCATTTTGGACAGCACACGAGCGCCGGCTTGCTGCAAAGCAGCAGCCAACTCTGGCGCACTGCCGCCCAATTTGGAAGGGTTTTGCTCGGTCGCAAAGGTTGGCACGTGCAGCAGCGCGGCCAATTGGGCCAGCCGTACTGCATTGGCCAACACTGCGGGACCATCCAAAAGCGCGGGCATCAAGCGCACTTGGTAATCCACCAGCACCAGCTGGGAGTCTTCGATCTCTAACAACATGGAATGTCCGATCAGTAAGGTACCGAAAACCAGTGGTAATTGGTTGACCTTGTCGCGACTAACGTTCGCCGCTAGCGGTGGCTTCGTCCAAAGCCTTGCAGGATGGAGAACACACGGCCTGAGATTTGCCCAGCACCTTGCGGGTAGTCATCAGCGAACGTGCACGGTGCTTGCCGCACAGGAAACACGACATGGTTGCGCCTCCAAAAGATGCGGCTGCCATGAAAGGAGAGCCAGATACTTTGGATTTGTAACGCAATCCGTCCGGTAAAACGGTTGTTTTTGATTCTGCTTTTGCCATTAAATTTACCCTCTTTATCCTAGCTTGACGGTGTGAAAACCACAGGTTAAGCTCCGTTGATGCGAATTATCCTCGTTCTTACGCTCCTTTTCCTAACATTCAGTGCATTTGCCAAACC
>JBDTAG010000055.1:0-10838 GCA_039924745.1 Rhodoferax sp. | reverse complement strand
CGACAAGTTATACGCTGTGATGGGATTACCTGCATCTAACTCGTAGGAGTGCAAAAAGCTACTCTCTGCTTCAGTGGGTTTGCCTCCCTTCATCTGGCATAAACCTTGGGCCATCCAGGTCTTGGATCGCTCACCGTAAGCCGGGTTTGCCAGCGCACTGTTAAATAGTTGCGTAGCTTCAGCATAGCGGGATTGCTGACACAGAAGCCAACCATAGTTGTGCTGCACGGTAGCTGCTTTGGGATTAATGGCGATTGCGCGGCGGAAACTTTCCTCAGCCAAGGGAATATCATTTAACCGCATATAAATCAACCCACGCAGGTTGTACGCCTCAAACAAATCTGGGTCCGCAGAGATAGATTGTTTGAGTTGATCCAGAGCATCAGTCGTCTGCCCTTTGTCAAAGTAAGCCAAGGCCAGTTCCAACCGTAAACGCGCGCGTTTGTGCACTTCTGACTCGTCGGATTCTGTCATCCTATCTGACTTCATACTTGCACCCGGCATGGATCCCGCACAACCGGACAGTGCCACAACAGCCGCACTTGCCAAGCACGACAACAAAACCCATGAAAGCGCCGCGACGTTGATTCGCACATTGTTAGTCATTTACAGTGTCCTCTCTCCTCGGGGGAGTCATTTTATTCTCGGGCCTGATGATGATTGTTCTACGTTTGTTGATTCGCGTCTGGACATTCGTTCTATCCTTAACGTCACCGGCCAATTGTCCACATGCGGCGTCGATATCATCACCACGGGTTTTACGGATTGTCGTCACAATTCCTGCGTCGCTCAGTACTTTAGAAAAGGTAAGCACTGCTGCTTGCGAAGACCGAAGCAGACCAGATGCTGGAAACGGGTTGAAAGGTATCAGGTTAAATTTGCACCATGCGCGCGCACCCGTCTCAGGGCGCACCAGCTTCACCAGTTCAGCCGCATGCGCAGGTGTGTCGTTTACACCATCCAACATGCAATATTCAAACGTAATGAAATCTCTAGGGGCTACTTCCAAATAGCGCCTGCAAGCGCCCAACAATTCGTCAATGGGATATTTGCGGTTCAAAGGAACCAAGTCGTCACGTAACACATCACTTGGAGCATGCAAGGACACCGCCAGAGCGACCGGGCAATCCTTGCCAAGACGGTCCATCATGGGCACGACGCCAGAAGTTGAAACCGTCACTCGTCGGCGAGACAGGCCGTAGGCATGATCATCCAACATAACACGCAATGCGGGAACCAGTGCTGAGTAGTTTTGCAAAGGCTCACCCATGCCCATCATCACCACATTCGAAATAACGCGTTCACTGCGCTTTAAATGGTTCCGCAAAAAATGCTCGGCAAACCAAAGCTGGGAAACAATCTCCCCAGCTGTTAAATTTCGACTGAATCCTTGGTGCCCAGTAGAGCAAAACCGGCATGCAACCGCACAGCCGGCTTGGGAGGATACACAAAGGGTACCTCGATCTTCTTCGGGAATAAAAACTGTTTCAATTGCGTTGCCACCGCCCACATCAAAAAGCCATTTGATGGTTCCGTCTGCGGAAATATGCTGAGACAAAACAGGTAACGACTGCACATGTGCAGTGGTTTTGAGCTTCTCGCGCAAAGACTTAGCGAGATCGCTCATGTCTTCAAATTGAGCGGCACCTTTTTGGTGAATCCACCGAAAAAGCTGCGTCGCGCGGAATCGCTTTTCCCCTAGCCGCTCACAAAACTCGGCCAATCCGTCCAGATCGAAATCAAGCAGGTTGGCCGTCATTGCATAACTTAGCGAGAAAAAACGTTCATACCAGCAAAGAAGAACGCGATTTCAACCGCCGCTGTTTCAGCAGCGTCGGAACCGTGAACCGCGTTTGCATCAATGCTGTCAGCAAAGTCAGCACGGATAGTTCCTGCAGCTGCCTTCTTAGGATCAGTTGCACCCATCAAGTCACGGTGCTTCAAAATTGCATTTTCACCTTCCAGTGCTTGAATCATGACAGGGCCGGAAATCATGAAATCCACCAGATCCTTGAAGAAAGGACGTGCTTTGTGAACAGCGTAAAAAGCCTCTGCTTCGCCGCGCGACAAATGGGCCATGCGAGCAGCGATCACTTTAAGGCCAGCGGCTTCAAAGCGTGCATAAATCTGACCAATGACGTTTTTCGCCACGGCGTCAGGTTTGATGATAGAGAGAGTGCGTTCGATTGTCATAATATTTCCTGAACTGATTGAGTAATCTGCCTTCTTGCCACAAAGTGGGGCAAAGCCTATGATTTTAGCATTGACCGGCTAGCGACTGCGACCTTTACGGCGCTGACCACCTGGACCACCAGATGGCCTTTGCCCCGCATCTTGCCGTTGGCGGGTAAAGCTATCTGCCCCAATATAGCCAAAGGCAGTTTTCATCGGGTCCGGCTGGGCTGGACCACCCCGTCCATCTCTGGGGGCTTCAAAACGATTGCCATCTGAGCGACCACCGCCCTTGACATTCGACTGGCCATTTCTGCCCTTGAAGCCGCTTTGAATAGGGTTTGGCTGTCCACCAGCATTGGCACCTCTGGGCCCACCCGAACGACCACCACGACGCTGCCCATTACCTTGCGGGCCACGCCCCGGGTTGCTGCGCGGTAGGCCCTCTTCACGAAATCCTTCGGAAGGCGCTCGACCACCTCCAGCAGCCTGCATCAATGCACGGATGTCCGCCTCATCTAACTCCATGCTGGCGCCGCGCTTAAGACCACGGGGCAATACCATGGCCCCGTAGCGAATTCGAATCAACCGGCTAACTGCGTGGCCGACCGCCTCCAACATACGCCGAACTTCTCGATTTCGACCTTCAGAAATCGTTACGCGATACCAGCAATTGGAACCTTCGCCGCCACCATCCTCAATTGACCCAAACTGTGCCATGCCGTCATCCAATTTGACGCCTTCGAGGAGCATTTTTTTCTCCTCTTTATTCAAGGAGCCCAGCACCCGCACCGCGTATTCACGTTCCAAGCCAAAACGGGGGTGCATCAAATTGTTGGCCAATTCCCCAGAACTGGTAAACAACAACAACCCCTCCGTATTTAAATCCAAACGACCGACTGACTGCCACTTTCCCTGGTGTAACTTGGGCAATCGCCTAAACACGGTTGGGCGGTTTTGTGGGTCATCGTGTGTTACCACTTCACCAACAGGCTTGTGGTAGGCAATTACCCGGGCTGGCGGAGGGTCGATACGGAAACGGATCGGCTTGCCGTTAACTTTGATGTTGTCGCCAAACTGGATGCGCTGACCAATATGCGCAGGCTCGTTATTGACGGAGATTCGCCCCTCCATGATGAGCTGCTCCATTTCCAGACGTGACCCCATGCCCGCTTGTGCAAGTACTTTATGCAACTTTGGTGTTTCCGCCATGGGCGCAAGTACGCGTTTGGGTGAGACCAACTCTTCGAGCTCTTCGTCAGCATCAAATTGTCCAGAAATAACGTCACTAAATCGATTACCCAATGGGGCAATTGGAGACGGCATAGCCGCATTCGGCGCATCAACCATTGCAGCTGATTCACTAGACGTTTCCGCTGAAACAGTAGGAGAAACTTCGTCAATGCCTGCATTCATTGACGCAACTACGACAGGACCGACAGGCACGATTTCTTCGGACGATGGGTTTGCGGGCGTATTTTCGTTCATTCTGAAAGTCCATTTCTAGGTGGCAGCGTATCTGGAACAGCGCCTTCCAGCGGCATATCCAATTGCATTTTTTCGTCGCTATTTGCAGGCGCTTCCGCGGCTGGCCTTGGCACGGTTTCCCCAGCCGATTCAACCAACGCACCGAAAACCCCATCTTGGTTGGCAACACTTTCCAACAGCGGCAACTGATCCAGTGACTGTAAGCCCAAGTCGTCCAGAAACTGGCGGGTGGTGGCATACAACGCAGGGCGCCCCGCTGCTTCCCTATGACCAATTACCTCAACCCAACCCCGGTCTTCCAATTGCTTTATCAACAAGGAGCTGATTGTCACGCCACGTATGTCTTCCATATCTCCGCGAGTCACCGGTTGGCGGTACGCAATGATCGCCAATGTCTCCAACGTAGCACGCGTGTAGCGTGGTGGTTTTTCGGGATGCAACCTGTCTAAGTACTGCCGCATATCGGGTCGGCTTTGGAAGCGCCAACCTGAGGCAATACTTATCAACTCAATGCCTTTGCCCGACCAATCATTACCCAACTCTTGAAGCAGATTTTTGATGGTATCCGCACCGAGTGACTCATTGAAGAGCGAACGCATATCGCGCAACGGTAAGGGTTGCTGTGAGCAAATCAACGCGGTCTCCAAGACCCGTTTTGCGTCTGCCATGTTCATAGTCAGGCTTTATCGGAAACGCCACCGTCACGGTGACTAATCAATGAGATTCCAAACGGACGGCAGCAGATGTGAGAATTCACCGTGCCAAGCAACGGAAGCGTACCGCAGCACTTACAGATCTTTTGTCTGTGTATCCGGATTGTAACGTAGGCCCCAAATTGCCAAAAGATCTACAAAATCTTCTGGCGGCCGAGCCTCAAAAACCATAGGTTGCGCAGTTACGGGGTGCAGAAAGGCCAATCGCACAGCATGCAATGCTTGACGTTTCATGTTGGCAACACTGGTTCCGCCATAGACCGAATCAGCAACCAAGGGATGGCCCAAAGAAGCCATGTGCACGCGAATCTGATGAGTTCTTCCAGTGTGCAGAATGCAGCGTACGAAGCAGCCAGTGACCGCATTTTCCAAGAGAACGACATCGGTTTTTGCGGTTTTACCAGCATGACTGTCGAGATCAACGACTGCCATGCGCAAGCGATTGCGCGGATCACGCCCAATCGGAGAATCTACCGTGCGGTTTTTTGGACCCGTCCAAGGTTGATGGGCAACAGCTAGATATTGGCGACTGACTTCACGTGCGGCGATAGAGTGCACCAAAGCATCCATAACGGCACGACTGCGTGCCACCACCATCAAGCCACTCGTATCTTTGTCCAACCGATGCACGATACCGGCCCTCGGAACCGACGCAATAGCTGGATCGTGCGCTAGAAGCCCATTCAATAACGTTCCACTCCAATTTCCTGGCGCCGGATGCACTACTAAACCAGCCGGTTTGTTAATCACAAAAATGTGCTCATCTTTGAAAACCACATTTAGCACCATCTCTTGGGGTGTAAAGGCTTGACTCTGCGGGGTGGGACGCAATTCAATCACCAATGCGTCGCCCGCCCTCACCTTGGTGGATGCCTTGCGCGCAGTCTGCGCGTTGACCGTGACCAGACCAGCCTCGATCAACTGCTGCAGGTAACTTCTGGAAAATTCTGGTGTCGCATCGACCAATGCGCGGTCCAATCGCACTCCGTGCTGACTGGTCGAAACACTCAGTTTGCGCCACTCGACCTCGGCTGTGGCATCCTCCACCTCTTCGGAGTCTGTCATCGCTGCGTCGCTCGATATAATTCCATTGCTCTGTTTCAAGAAAGTTTCCTAACATGCTTCGTGTCAAATTATCGGTCGTTTGCGTTTCACTGCTTGCGACGGTCGCACTCTTGACAGCCGGCTGTTCCAGCACACCGGTGGACAAGACTGCCACGATGAGCCCGGCCAAAATCTATGCCGATGCCAAGGAAGAGATGGCCGCAGGCCAATGGGAACGTGCAGTCCCTTTGCTCGAAAAACTTGAATCTCGCGCCGCTGGCACCCCGCTGGCGCAGCAAGCCCAATTAGACAAGGCCTACGCCCAGTACAAATCCGCCGACACCGCGCTGGCTTTGGCCACGCTGGAACGCTTCATGAAGCTACATCCGGTGAGCCCAGCAATGGACTATGCCATCTACCTGAAAGGTGTTATCAACTTCAACGACGACTTGGGCCTGTTCGCCAAATTTACACGCCAAGATTTGACAGAGCGCGACCAAAAGGCTTCCAAAGAGTCGTTTGAGGCTTTTAAGGAGCTCGTTGATCGCTTCCCCGACTCGCGATATGCCAACGACGCGCGCCAGCGCATGAACTACATCGTCAGCTCTTTGGCACAGTACGAAGTACACGTTGCCCGCTACTACTTTAAGCGCGGTGCCTACCTAGCGGCTGCGAACCGCGCACAAGTCGCGGTATCAGATTACCGCGAAGTGGATGCTATTGAAGAAGCTTTGTACATCATGTACCGATCCTATGAGGCCTTGGGAATGGTGCAACTGCGCGACGATACGAAGCGCGTGCTGGAAAAGAACTATCCGCACTCAGACTTCCTGATCCATGGCTCGCGCGCCATCAATGATCCATGGTGGAAGGTCTGGTAAGGTCTTCTAGCGTCGCTAAAAATTGCTCTGGCGTCGTGATACGCCGCATTGATGGCAAAGCGGCCAATATCCGTCGCCCATAGCCCATCTGGTTCAAGCGCACGTCGCACACCACCAGAATTCCGCGGTCCGTTTCCCTGCGAATCAACCGACCTGCACCTTGCTTCAGGCTAATAGCCGCCTGCGGAACATGGTAGTGGTGAAACGGGTTGCTGCCACTGGCCTCCAGTTGCCGCGCACGCGCCTCGATGACGGGGTCGCCGGGTGGCGAGAAAGGCAGCTTGTCAATAACCACCATTTGCAAAGCATCGCCTGGCACATCGATGCCTTCCCAAAACGATGCAGAGCCCACCAAAATACAGCCGTTGTTGCCAGCCACTGCGCCTTGAATAAATCGCGCTGTAAGCTCACTTTTTGGTGATTCACCCTGCAACAGAACATCAATAAACGAAAAAGCATCAAAATGCTGGCGCAAAACAGCCGCAATGTCGCGCATTGCGCGCAGTGTGGTCGTCAAAACCAAGGTTCGTCCGCCCAAAGCCGTAGCGCCTTGGGCCACTATCTCAGCAACTGCGCTGCTGTGGCCCGCATCGCCAGGTTTGGGCATATACGGCGGGATGTACAAAGCAGCTTGCGTCAGGTAATCAAACGGGCTTTGCACTTGCAGCACCCGCGCATCATCCAGACCACAAGACTCGACAAAATGCGACATGGTTGCGTTATGCCCCAATGTGGCCGAGGTAAAAATCCACGCCTTGCTTTTAATGGTCTCTGTATTGGGACCGATGACACGCGTTCGCATGGTTTCTGCAATATCCAAGGGTGATTGGACTAAACGGACCTGCGTTGCACCCGACTCCAACCACCTAACCTCACCGGCTTCTACGGTATGCGAAAAGATGTCCAGCTCGGCCATCAAACGCGACGCGCGCTCGTGCAGGGCTTTGAGCTCCGCAGACAACTCGTCCATACTTCGCAACACCACGTCCGTCTGCTGTAGTGCAGTATGTAGGTCTGCCACCACGTGTTGCCATTCGCGCCCATCAATACCCGCAGGCTGCTCCTCCTGCCACGCAACGCGTCTAATGGGCAGAGATTGGCCACAGCCGCACAATTCACGCAGTGCCACAACGCTACGCACAATTTCCGCAAGCAGGCTGGGCCAGCCCGGGTGAACCAGGACCATTTTGTGTCCTTGCATCGCCAAATCACGTGCGAAGTTGTCCAATTGATGGCTCGACAATTGACGGTTCAAAAACTGCACACCGATTTCGTTGAGCTGATGGGCCTCATCGAAAACCACAGAATGAACAGTCGGGAGTAATTCCGCTACACCAGATTCACGAATGTTGAGGTCGGCAAAGAAAAGGTGGTGGTTGATCACAACCACATCTGCCGCCATGGCCTCGCGCCGTGCCTGGTTGACGTGGCAATTTTGGATCTGTGGACAACGAGAACCCAGGCAATTTTCCCGCGTTGACGTGATCAAAGGAATAGCCTGTGACCGCTCATCAACCTGGGTTAACTCAGCGATATCCCCCGTTCGCGTGGCGTGGGACCAAGCTTCCGCTTGGGCAAGATCCCTTTGCACTGTCACCTTGTGGGCAAGATCATCTTCACGTGAGACCATCAAACGGTGTGTGCACAGGTAGCTACTGCGTCCCTTTAACAACGCGGTACGCACGGGTATGCCCAATGCCTTGATCAAACGCGGGATATCTCGGCTAAACAACTGGTCTTGCAGAGTCTTGGTAGCAGTGGAAAGCAAGATGCGTTCTCCACTGAGCAAAGCTGGGACCAGATAGGCAAACGTCTTGCCAACCCCTGTTCCAGCTTCAACGACCAGCACCCCGCCGGCTTCCATGGTGGCGGCGACCGCCTGTGCCATTTCAGTTTGGCCGCTTCGCGGACTGAACTCGTGTACGCATTGAGCCAACGCACCATCTTGGCCAAATGCATGCGCCACCCGTTCCTGCAGGCCCATTGGGATCAGGCCGGCTCGTTGGGTTCTATTTGGCGCTCTACCCGAGCAATTTCATCTCGTAGCAGCAACCGGCGTTTCTTGAGTCGGCGCAGCATTAGCTCATCGATGGGTGAATCCATAGCGGCCCTATCGAGCAAAGCATCCATATCGGCATGCTCAATACGCAACTCGATTAAATGGCGTTCCGGGGAGTGAAGATTTGTTACCAAGGGCAATGGAAGTAAGTACGGGTTTAAACTACAGGACCGTGGGTCGTGCTAGCTTGATAATACGACCTTACTGTCCTTTTGCAGAAAGTATTGCTTCTAAAGCATCTCAACATGGCTACAGGTTACCGACTCACTGCCTCAACCGGCATCCACAAAGGCGACCGCGAGTACCAGCAAGACCAGATCGCGTTATTGAAACATCCTCGGGTCAACGGCTGCATTCTGGCTATCGTGGCTGACGGTATGGGTGGACGCAGCGGCGGCAGAAAAGCGTCGGATCAGGTCATGATGACCTCTAAGCAACTTTTTGAGCGTTACGATCCTGATACCGATGACGCTTCGTCCATCCTTGCACAGGTTGTGCAAGAAGCGCATGTGGTCATCAAACTGACCGCAATATCCTCTGAGGAAGAACCGCACAGCACATTGGCTGCATTTTTGATCAATGCAGGCGGTGACTGCCATTGGGCACACACCGGAGATTCGCGCATCTACCACTTCCACGGTAACCGCTTTGTCAAACGAACCATGGACCACTCTTATGTGCAGGCATTGGTTAACCGCGGTGAAATCACCGAGGAACAGGCGGCAGTACACCCCCAGTCCAACATCCTGATGGGCTGCTTGGGTACTGAAAATGATCCGCCAGTCGACTTTCATTTCATCCCGCAACTGCGTCCAGGAGATGTTTTGATGGCCTGCAGTGACGGCGTATGGCATTACTTCAATACCGGGGAGCTTGGCTCCGTGCTCTCCACATTGAGTGCACGCGAGGCTACCGAATTTCTGATTGAAAAGGCCCGCTCCCGCGGTCGTGGGGTCGGCGATAACCTTTCTATCGTGGTTGTTAAGCTTGAACCGTTGACGCCTTAATCATCGTTTCCTGCTTCTACAAGCTAAATGCCGGTTTAACTTAGGGCAGCGTTGGCGGCAATGGCGCACTACTTGGGCCGTGCTCTTGCAAGCGCTTGTCCCGGTCTTCGCGGCGCTTTTCCAATTCCTTCATCTTGTCTTGGTAAGCTGCGCGGTTTTTCTGTACCGTAGCATCGTCCAACGCAGATGTGGATTTAGGCTGTTTAGACTTCCTGGTTTCCGCTTTGGCTTGTTCGCGGTGACTTAATACTTTGCCGTCCAGCGTTTTTTGGCGATCTTCTTCAGTTGTTTTATCGGTACCTGCTTGCGTGTCAAGTTCACGTTGTGCGCTTTCGGCTGCTTTATTTTCTGATTTTTGTAACTGTTCCAGACCTTTTTGTCGGCGTTCAACAGCGTTCAACGCGCCTTCTTGTCGCTTAAGTTCGGCCAGCATTTTGCGCCTACGCGTCACAATCTTGTTTTGGCAGTCTGTGACAGCAAATTTGGAAAAGCAGGCCGCGTCTTCTGCATCAAGCTCAAGGGTATTCTGGTGGCGAATGGCATCGATGCGCGCACGCGCGTCCCCCGTGACATCCTCGCTCCAAGCGTGCGACGCAACGCCATATAGCAACACAAACATGCACAAACGCCACTGGCTCATGTCAAGCTCGTATCCACCGCGCGCCTCTCCAAAGCCAAGTATTCGGAAGTTTGCATCTCACTTAACCGCGACACCGTTCGTGGAAATTCGTGGGCCAAAGGGCCATCGGTGTACAAGTCAATCGGCGGAACTTCAGCAGATACGACCAGTTTCACGCGACGGTCGTACAACACATCGATTAACCAAGTGAAGCGCCGTGCTTCAGAAGCCATACGAACTGGCATATGCGGTATATCACTTAAAAATACGGTGTGAAACTGCGAAGCAATCTCCAAATAATCGTTTTGCGAGCGTGGTCCGCCACAAAGTGATTTGAAGTCAAACCACACCACACCACCCGCTTTGCGCCGCACCCATATATCGCGCGACTCAATGTGAAGCACAGGGTCTTCGTCATGTGTTTCCACCAAGGCATTGAAAGCCTTTTCCATTTCTGCATCTGCCGCTGGACCATTGGGAACGTGGTACAGCGTCAATGCCTCCAAAGTCCGCCGGCGGTAGTCAATGCCGTTGTCCACATTGATTACTTCCAACTTGTCGTTGAGCAAGTCAATAGCTGGCAAAATCCGGTCACGGTGCAACCCGTCTGGGTACAGGTCATCCGGTTTGAAATTCGAAGTGGTCACAAAACCTACGCCGTTGTCGAACAGCGCGGCTAACAAACGATGCAAAATCATCGCATCGGTTATGTCGGCAACGTGAAATTCGTCAAAGCAGATCAATCGAAAGCGCTTGGCCATGCGCTTGCCCAATTCATCCAGTGGATTCACAGTGCCTTGAAGTTCGCCCAGTTCACGGTGCACTTCGCGCATGAACTCATGAAAATGCAGACGC